>CAMAGQ010000085.1 GCA_945833895.1 uncultured bacterium | reverse complement strand
TGCGGCTATAAAAAAGTAACCAACAAACAAGGTGTATACAAACTCAACAGTGATGGGGTTTATGAATATGTTGGACTTGGTGTTGATGGCGGAGAATATAATTACGTATGCGGCGGATTGCAAGATACCTACGGGAATAACATTCCTTCAACAACCACAACACTTAAATTTGGACGTCCTGTAAGAGATCCGGCAACAGGAGCAGTAAACATAGATGAATCATATCAATCAGCCCACACATGTGATAAGAACTACACGGGCGACTATAAACTGAAAGTAACACCAAAACCCGGCTACAAAGTTCACCCTATGACAACGGAACATCCGGACGGATTATACGAGCAGGACGTTAGGTTAGGCACTGAAGACTTATACTTTACCGTGTCGCTTGAAAGATAATAAAACGAAATATCATATTGAATTAAAAGGTGTAAAAATTTTTACACCTTTTAATTTATGTTTAAAATCAAAGAAATAAATAGAATTATCAATAAGACTACAAATTTCCAAGATATTTTTGAGCACAAAGGGCAGCCTGCAATCTGTTTTTCACATTCAGTTTATGCAAAATAGCAGCCACATGTGCTTTTGATGTGTGAGCACTGATGCACAACATCTTGGCTATCTCACCATTTGTGTAGCCTTCTTTAATCAATTCTAATACTTCTTTTTCTCTACTTGTTAACATAAATGTCCTCCTGGTTATTGTAATAAACTTTATTGTACATCACCAAAGACAACAAACTTTAATAATATTTCCAGTTTCAATTTTTTTTCACACAATTGAGAAATTGTTACATTTCTTAATCTTTTATATAACAGAAAAAGAATAACAAAAAATTATTAAAAATGATATTAGCCACTAGGGTAATATTTTAAATTTAGGGATAAATGTAGTTTTTAAGGATTTGCATAGTTCCCTTCTCTGGCTGGGGAAGGGGTGACAATATTTACCCCCGTAATTCTGGGGGTAAATGTTGTTACGAATAGCCTCAAAACTTGTCAAATATTGTCATTCTGGGGGTGATAATTATTTTATGCCCGAAGAATCTTCTTATCTTTAAAACAGATTCTTCGCACTCTGTGCAAATTTCCGTCTCCTTCCAATATGTTGCCCTCAGAATGACGAATAATTCATTAAACACTCCCCCGAAGTGGGAGGGCAAATTATTCCTGTTATTAAATTATGCAAACTTATACTATATTAATTGCTCATTCTTGCGACCCTTTGTATAAAATGCGGAGTTATGGTATAATAAAATCAAGAACAATGAAGGGGAGTTATGAAAAAGACATTAATAAAATATCCGTATTTAACAAAAGAAGTAGAAATATATGAGCGTGACAACGGTCACAAGGTCGTTTTAGCACATAAGGAAGGTGCTATGGTAAACGTTTCCTCGTGGGTTAAGACAGGTTCAATCAACGAAAATGACGAAAATAACGGAATTTCCCATTTCCTTGAACACTTAATGTTCAAGGGTACTCACACCTACAAGGTTGGTGAATTTGACCGCATGCTTGAGTCAAAAGGTGCTATCGTTAACGCTGCAACGTGGAAAGATTACACTTTCTACTATGTAACTTTGCCCAAAGGCATTGATAACAAGAATTTCAAACTGGCAGTAAATCTTCATGCCGATATGATGATGGATCCTGTTTTCCCTGCCGAAGAGTTAGGGGCAACTTTTGATATTAACGATACGACTGTTACAGACAAAAGAGAACGTCACGTTGTTATTGAAGAAATTCGTATGAGAAAAGACCAGCCGTGGACAAAGGTTTATAACCAGTGCAATTACAATATGTATTCCGCACATCCTTATAAGCGTGATGTTATCGGAACTCCGGAGATTATTTCTCAAGTTACACGGGAAGATGTTGACCGATATTACAGAACTTTCTACACTCCTCAAAACGTTACGACAATTGTTGTTGGCGATTTTGACCACGAGGAAGTTTTGAATACGATTTGTGAAAAATTTAACTTCCCGAACAGGCTTGAAACTCCTGTGACAGAACGCAAAATCGATAAACCTGTTAATCAAACAAGATACGTTGAAACTGCCGCTAATACTGGGACTTCTTACCTGATGTTCGGGTGGCTTGGTCCAAAAGCCAATGAACTCAAAGAGTCTATCTGTCTTGATTTAATCAGTTTGATTTTCGGAGATGGTTCAAGTTCAAGATTACAACAGAATTTGATTGAAAAACTTCCTGAAAAAATCTTTAACATCATAGGTTCGGAGCATTATCAATTCAAAGACGGCAACAACTTCTTCATTCAGGCGAATTTTTCTCCTGAAAGCAAAGAAAGAGCGATTGAACTGGTAAAAGTTGAACTTGCTAATCTGTTGAACAACAGAATCTCAGAAGAAGAACTTTCAAAAGCAAAAAAATGCACTAAATCACGCTTTGCTTATTCTGCCGAAACTGTTTCTGAAATCGGCGAAACTATCGGGTCTTATATGACAGTTTGCGATGATTTGAAATTGATTGAAAACTACCTCAAAGACTTAGAAGATATAACTGTTGAGGATTTGGAAAACGTCATAAGAAAATACTTATCACTTGATAATGCAGTTATTTCGGTTCTGGTTCCGGAGGAAAAATAGGAATGCAAACAGAATACGATAAGGCATTATCGGAGGTTAAGGCAAAATGTTTGGGCTGCCAAAAGTGTGCTCTTTGCAAAACAAGAACGAATACTGTTTTTTCAGGCGGTGTGCCAAATTCTAAGTTAATGCTTATCGGTGAGGCTCCGGGATATTATGAAGATATGAAAGGTGTGCCTTTTGTCGGGGAAGCGGGGCAGTTGTTGGACAAAATCCTCGGCTGTGTCGGATTTTCAAGGAACGAAAATATCTATATTTGCAATACTCTAAAATGCCGTCCGCCTGAAAATCGTGACCCATTACCTGATGAAAAGGCGGCTTGTTCTGAGTATTTAGAGGCTCAAGTCAAAATCTTACAGCCACGAATTATTCTTCTCTGCGGAAGAGTTGCGGTTCAATCGTTTTTGAACACAAATACGGGAATAACAAAAATCAGAGGAAAGTGGTTTGAAGGCCCTTATTTTTCTAAAATGATGCCGATATTTCACCCGTCTTACCTTTTGAGAAACGAAAGCAGGGAAAAAGGTTCGCCAAAATGGTTGATGTGGCAGGATATCAAAGAAGTTCGCAGGGTATATGACCAGTTAGATTAAGGTTTATGGAAGATTTATGTTAAAAGAAGGTTTTAAATTTATCGATTTATTCTCGGGGATTGGCGGATTTCATCAGGCTATGTGTGATTTAGGCGGTGAATGTGTGCTGGCATCTGAAATTGATGAATACGCAATTCAGACATATCTTGAAAATTATCAAATAAATTCAGACCACGACGTAACAAAAATCGAAAATGATGCAATCCCAAAACATCAAGTATTGTGCGGGGGATTTCCTTGTCAGGCGTTTTCAAAGGCGGGCAAGCAAATGGGTTTTGCTGATGAAACAAAAGGTACTTTGTTTTTCCAGATTGCAAGGATTTTGAAAACTTCTAAACCTGAATTTATAATTCTTGAAAACGTCAGAAACCTTATGTCGCACGATAAAGGCAACACGTGGAAAGTCATAAAAGCGACTTTGGAAAAACTTGATTATAATATAAAACCGATAATCATGAGCCCGCACCAGCTGGGTGTTCCGCAGTTGCGTGAAAGGGTTTATATTCTCGGGGTTCGCAAGGATATTTACGGCGGCGAACTTTCCATAAATATTCCAAAACGTGATAAATCGACCCTCAATGTCTACGAAAGCGGGATTTTAGATGAAACAGCCGACGAAAAATATTCAATAAGCGAACACGAAAAAATGGTTTTGACTTGTTGGGATGAGTTTTACAAAGGGATTAAGGAAAATGTCATTGGTTTTCCGATTTGGTCGTTTGAATTTGCTCAGGATTACAGTTTAGATGAATATCCAAAGTGGAAAGCGGATTTTTGTACTAAAAACAGAAATTTGTACCTGAATAACAAAAAGTTTATTGATAAATGGCTGAAAAAATGGAACAATTTGGAGGATTTCACCCCGACAGAGAGAAAATTTGAATGGCAGGCAGGTACGAGTATAACTACTGTTTGGGACGGAATTATTCAGTTCAGACCTTCAGGGATAAGGGTAAAACGTCCTGATACATTCCCTGCCCTTGTTGCAATGGTTCATATTCCTATTATCGGCAGGTACAAACGCCGTTTGACACCAAGAGAAGTTGCAAGGTTACAGAGTTTCCCCGATTCGTTTAAGCCTAACGAAAACGACCATCAGGCTTATAAACAGTTTGGTAACGCAGTCAACGTAAATTGCGTTGAGTATCTTGCAAAGCAGTTATTTGATTGTGTTTCGGAATAATTTTGTCGTGGTGCTAATTAGTGTATAGGAGAAAATAATAAGTGGAAGAAAGAAAACAGGTTAATAAAAGCGAACAGATAACTCGTGACGGGAATATCGTTGTTGATTACGACCAGCCGCTTTTGAAAAAAGATGAAATTCTGGATGTTTATAAAAAATTCCTCGGTTTGGATTGTCGTATAGAAAAATACGGAAATCACTATATTTATACGTATTCTCACGACGGTATCAAGGAATATTTTTTAACTTCTTCTGTCACTTATTTGAGTAAACCTCATCCGATATTCAAAAAAAGAAGCCAGTTAAAGCCGTGGTATAAGGATTTTTACAACAAATACAAAGACCGAAGTAACGTAAAAATAAGACTAATCGGGATTTACCATTACGAAAATCTGGTTGTGTTTGTGGAGTTTAAAGCACAGGACTATTTGGGACGTAAATGCAATAACAGTGCGGCTCATGTTTTTTCAAACGATATTTATCAGGCAGTGGTTGACGGATTATTTGAAAGATTTGACAAAAATAACAATCAGATTACCGTAATCTGCGGCGATAATTTTAAAAATTACTTGGGCGGTAATGTCAAGGGCAGTTGCCTGTTAGAAGTATTCAAGAAGTTTAACAAGAAATTCCCGTTTGGCAGTTGGATTAGTGCAGAAACCGCTATTTCTGAGATGAAGCGTGCAGGCTGGTCAAAGTGGAAAGAAACGGAATGGGCGGGCTGGTATTTGGAATTTCTGTTTAACAAATTCCTTGAAGAAGAACGGATTGAAGATATTAAATATCGTGGAACTCAAAAACAAAAAGATGAACTTGATTTTGACTTGCGTTTTCTACCTCCGATGAATTTTTACGGTGATTTGAAGTCATCTGATATTGATAAAAAAGATTCTCCAGGGAATGATCAGGAAAATGTTCTCCGTGCGATTTCCGAATATGGCAAACTTTGGTATATAATTTACGAACACGAAACGATAAAAGACGTTACCCAAAACTCGGAAATGGCTATAAGGAGAATGGAATTGGTCGGCGAATCTTACGTTTTAGGCGGACATATTTCATACCAAGCCAGAATGAAACACTCTGTCAGGTTTAAAAAAATGATAATTCTTGAATTGAACAAAGTTAATATGAACGAAATTTTGAAAGAATTTCGCCAAGGACATCAGCCTTCAGGCGATGCCAGAAAACCTAAGTTCCTTATAAGCAAACAAAACATAGATAACTGCAAGGTCTTAGAGTATTCTGTTTGTCCTGAGGAACAGTATTAATTTGAATATGTTTAAAATATAATATAAATTAAAGGTTAAATAAAAGGAAATTTTACAGATGGGAAATACATATCAAGATGCGGTTAAATTGTTGACTTCGGCAGGAAAATTCAGGATAGAATTGGGCTTGGAACGTATTTCAAAAATTCTGGAACTTCTTGGAAATCCGCAGGATAAACTGAATTGTATCCACGTTGCGGGAACTAACGGAAAAGGCTCTGTCTGTACGATTTTGTCTTCAGTTCTCAAGGTTGCGGGCAAAAAGGTCGGGTTATTTACAAGTCCGCATATTTTCAAATATAACGAACGGATTAAGATTTGCGGGGAAGATATTTCGGATAAAGATTTTGTAAAATACATTTTTGAAATTACGGAAATCGCTGACAAAAACGGAATTGACCTTACAGAGTTTGAAATTTTGACCGCTGTGATGTTTAAATACTTTGCAGATAACGGGGTTGAGGTTGTGGTTCTGGAAACGGGCTTGGGCGGAAAATTTGACGCTACAAATGTTATCAAACGCCATTTGTGTTCTGTGATAACCCATGTTGATTTAGACCACACGGAACGTCTTGGAAATACGAAAAGCGAGATTGCGGAACAAAAAGCGGGGATTATGAAACCTGATTGCCCTTGTATTGTGTTTGAGGGGTATGAGGTTTATAAAGATACCGCAGATAGTATTAGGGCAATGCTTATGGTCATTCTGCCGTTTGCAAATACCGAAAAACTTTCACTAAAAGGTGCTTTTCAACAGGAAAATCTGTCGCTTGCACTTGCCGTTATTGAAACGGTTTTCCCTGAAATTCCGCTTGAAACTATTGATGAAGGATTGCAATTGACAAAACATCCTTGCAGGTTTCAATATGTCAAAGAGAAAAATTTGATTGTTGACGGGGCTCACAACCCTAACGGCATTGACGCTTTGAGGCAAAGTCTTGATATGTATTATCCGGCATGTAAAAAGCGATTTATATTCGGATGTTTGCAAAACAAGGACTATCCTAAGATGCTCGGGCACTTGTTCGCCCCTGAAATCGACAAAGATACAGAGGTTTATTTTTACCATTTTAGCCATAAAAATTCCTGTACTTTTGAACAGTTGCAAAATGAATCTCCGGTAAAGGCAAGAGAGTTGACCGCTGATGTTTCGATTGATTTTAACGACGGCAGGTTGAACGTTATCTGCGGGTCGCTGTATATGATTTCAGAACTTGCACAGTGCTTTGACATTGATATTTTAGGTTAATCTTAATAAAAATTTACTCAAATGCTTGCAAATAAAAGTTTTTCATTATATTATGAACATAGCCGAAAGTTATGGGCTTTGGTATGCCTGTAATTTTTTAGTTACTACTTTAAACAAAAAGGAGAAGAAAATGCCAAAATTAAAGACACACAGGTCAGCTGCAAAACGTTACAAAGTTTCAGCAACCGGTAAAATCATGAAAAGACAAGCAGGTATAGGCCACTTGCTCCAACACAAATCAGCATCTAGAAAACGCAGAATTTTCAAGATGGTTGAAGTTTCAGAATCACATGTAGCACTGGTATCTAAAGAGTTACCATACAAGAAGTATTCAAGATAGGAGCATAGAAAATGAGAATTA
>CAMAGQ010000084.1 GCA_945833895.1 uncultured bacterium | reverse complement strand
CCTGTTTTCTTTACATAATCCTTTTTTGTAGTATAATTACGAAGAAGATGTTATTATATATGAAAATTTAGGGGATATAAATTTATGAAGAAGATTGCTTTTATTTTTCCGGGACAAGGCTCTCAAGCCGTTGGCATGGGAAAGGATTTGTACGAAAATTTTGACTCGGCAAAAAAAGTTTTTGACACTGCTGATATGACATTGGGCAAAAGCGTTACAACGTTGTGCTTTGAAGGTCCTGAGGAAAATTTAAAACAAACTGTTAACACACAACCTTCAATCGTAACTATGTCGATTGCGGCAATGGAAGCGTTGAAATCTCAACTTGATATTGCTCCAAGTGCGGTGGCAGGACACAGTTTGGGTGAATATTGTGCGATGTATGCATCAGGTGTTATGAGTTTAGAAACCACGTTGAAGGCTATTCAAAAAAGAGCCGACTTGATGGGCGAAACAAAAGGCGGTGCGATGGCTGCGATTTTGAACGCTCCTGACGGCAGTATTGAAAAAGCATTGGAAGAAGCATCTTCTTCAGGTTACGTGGATGTTGCCAACTACAATTCACCGGCTCAAGTTGTTATAACAGGTGATGAATCTGCTGTTCAAAAAGCAGGCGAATTATTGTCAGCAGCAGGTGCAAGAAGAGTTGTTCCGCTTGCGGTTTCAGGTGCTTTCCATTCTAAATTTATGGAAAATGCAGGAAACGAATTTTCAAAATTTGTATCAGAACTTGATTTAACTAATGCTAAAATTCCTGTTTATACAAACGTTGATGCTTCTGCAACAACGTTAAGCGAAGATTTCAGAACCAAAATGCCGCGTCAGATATATTCATCTGTTCGCTGGACTCAAACCATTGAAAACATGGTTAATGACGGAATTGATACGTTTATCGAAATCGGGCCGGGAAAAGTTCTTGCAGGCTTGAATAAGAAAATCAACGCTTCTGTTAAAACTTACAATATTTACGACAAAGACTCTTTGGAAAGTACTGTTAATGCACTAAAAGAAGAACTTTGCGGGGTTTAAGATAAATGATACGGCTTGACTTGTTGTCTAAGGGAAAGAATTTGTTTGCGAGACCTGCAAAAAAGTTTGAAAGAATAGATTACGGCAATTCTGAATTTTATAGGAAACATCCGGATTTAATGCCGAGAAATATTTATCTTGCAACGGGAAGAGTTATAACAAAAGAGCAGATTGATGATTATTTTGAAAAGAACTTTAGGTTAACATTTTCGCAAAAGTGTAAAAAGTTCCTTAACAAAATAATTGACAAATTTAAACAAAATAACAGTTTATCGGAGAAATCTGATATTAAATAAGGAGAAAAGAATATGACAGACAGAAAAGTTGCACTTGTAACTGGTGCATCACGAGGAATCGGAAAGGCTTGTGCTATTGAACTTGCAAAAGCTGGTTGTGACGTGGTTATCACTTATGCAGGAAATTCTGAGGCTGCTGAAAAAACAGTTGAAGAACTAAAAGCCTTGGGTGTAAATGCCGAAAGTTATAAATTTGACGTTTCAAATCAGGCAGAAGTTGATGAAGCGATTGCAAAAATTATCGAAAAACACGGCAGAATTGACGTTTTGTTGAATAACGCAGGAATTACCCGTGATGATTTATTCATCAGAATGGATGCGGAAAAGTGGAATGCTGTAATCAATACCAACTTGAACAGTGCATTTTATGTTACAAAACCTGTTGTAAAACTAATGATGAAACAAAGAAGCGGAGCGATTGTAAACACTTCATCAGTTGTAGGTTTGTACGGAAATCCTGGTCAGGCGAATTATTCAGCGGCAAAAGCAGGCTTAATCGGCTTTACAAAATCACTTGCTAAAGAATTAGGTTCTCGCGGTATCAGAGTTAATGCGGTTTGTCCTGGATTTATTGCAACCGACATGACAAAAAATCTTCCTAATATTGATGAATATCTTAAAGCGATTTCTCTAAGAAGATTAGGCGAAGCGGAAGATATTGCAAAAGCGGTTAAATTCTTAGCACTTGATGCTGATTATATTACAGGTCAGGCGTTGGAAGTTGACGGCGGAATGATTATATAATTCTGTGAAGAAATGAAAAAGCCTTGGATTTGCTGAATTTAAGGCTTTTTTATTTTAAAAAGTAACGATTGTAAATAAATAATGGTAAAAATTGTAAATATCTTGCAAAAAAATATTCTACAGGTTATAATATAGCAAGAAAAGTATTTCGTAATATACAATAATAAAGAGGAAGAAAAGATGAGTACATTAGAAACAGTTAAAAAAGTTGTAGTAGATCAATTGAGCGTTGATGAAAAATTAGTTACACCGGAAGCTCGTTTTACCGATGATTTAGGTGCTGATTCTTTAGATACAGTTGAATTGGTTATGGCTTTAGAAGAAGAATTCAAATGCGAAATTCCTGATGAAGATGCTGAAAAAATTCAAACAGTTCAAGATGCAGTTTCATACATCGACAGCAAATTGGGTAAGTAATTATCTCACTATTTGAATTTTAAATTTTGAATTATTCAAACGAATTTTATATTTGCGAGAGTGAGATAACTTATTTCATTCTCGCATTATTTATTACTAAGGAAAAGGGATATTATAAATGAACAAAAGAAGAGTAGTTATTACGGGATTAGGTGCTGTTACGCCTTTTGGTGTCGGTGTTGACAAGTTCTGGGAGAGTTTGAAGGCTGGAAAAAGCGGAATTGCTACATCTAAGGCTATCAATATTGACAAACACGTTGCCAAAATTTCCGGCGAAGTAAAAGATTTTAATCCTGAAGAATATATTGAACCTAAAAAAGCAAAGAAAATGGACAGATACATCCAGTTTGCAATGGTCGCTGCTGATGAAGCAATTAAGGACGCAAAGATTGAAAATTTAGAAGATGTTGATCCGTACAGAATCGGTGTTATCGTAAGTTCTGCTGCCGGCGGTTTCCGTACATTTGAGGAAAACCACTTGAGAATTATTGAAAAAGGCCCGAACAAATGTTCGCCGTTCACAGTGCCGATGATGATTGTTAACATGGCATCAGGCAACATTTCTATTAAATACGGATTTAAAGGTATTAACAAAGTTGTAATTTCAGCATGTGCGACAGGTTCACACTCTATTGGTGATGCGTTCAGAGCAATCCAATGGAATGATGCCGATATCATGGTTGCAGGTGGTGCTGAAGCAACTATTTGTGACGTTGGTGTAGGTGCTTTCTCAGCAGCAAGAACACTTTCGAGACGTAATGATGAACCAGAAAAAGCTTCAAGACCTTACGATAAAGACAGAGATGGATTTATCATGTCAGAAGGTTCTGCGGTTCTTGTACTTGAGGAATATGAACATGCTAAAAAACGTGGTGCACATATTTATGCAGAAATCGTAGGTTACGGACAAACAGGCGATGCTTACGACGTTGTTGCTCCTGCTCCTGACGGTTCAGGTGCTATTAAAGCAATGGAATTTGCACTAAAAGATGCTGATATGAAACCTGAAGAAATTCAATATATCAACACTCACGGTACAAGTACCGGTTTGGGTGATAAGGCTGAATCTCACGCTGTTGCTGCAGTGTTTGGCGACAGAAAAGAAAATCCTGAACTTCTTGTTTCATCAACAAAGAGTATGCACGGTCACATGCTTGGTGCAACAGGTGCTGCAGAAGCTATTGTTTGTATCAAAGCACTTAACGACGACATTGTTCCGCCGACCATCAACCTTGATAATCAGGATGAAGAAGTTGCCGACTTGAATTATGTTCCGCATAAGGCAGTTAAGGCACACTTGCATGCTGCGTTATCTAATTCATTTGGATTTGGCGGTCAAAACGCATCGTTAATATTCAAAGAAGTTTAGTACTCCAAAATTTTTCCGTTGGAAAGGCTCTGTTTTTGCAGAGTCTTTTCTTCTATTAGAGCAAAAATTTTTATATTCGTTTTTAATATAGATATGAACTTGATAAATTTAACAATTTTAAAACAAAATTTTCCCGCACTAAATAACTGGATTGATACGACATCCGTGCCGAGTGCGATAGATTCTGTAACGTACGACCTGTACGAAAGCAATAATCCTTTTCGCAAAAAATTTAATGATGAAGAGATAAAAAATAAAGGGCTGAGGGTTGCGGCAAACACTGGAACTGCTGTCAGTGCGGAACTTTTTTCAGCGTTTACAAACCCGTATTATTTAACCCATAAGGTTACACACGTGCCACTTTTGTATTATCAGGCGGTGGATATTTATAAGAATTTTTCTACAAATAAATAACGAATTATCCCTTGTAGATTGAATATTTCGGATACGTGTAGTTTGAATACACGGGATTTAAAAGCACCGAATTTTGGCTGAATTTTGCAGGGTATGTTGTGTTTTTAGTTTTGGGTGTAGAGTTAAATGACGGCATAAAATCATCAGGACTGTCTGCCCATTCGGGTAAAACAGCATCAATATCATCGTAAGAACTTGTTACAATGTCGTTTGCTTGTTTTCTCAATCTGGTAAATATATCATCAGTTGTTTCAAGGGCAAGTCTAATCATTGTAAGGTTTTCCTAGGATAAGTCCAGCATCTTTACGCAATCGACTCTATCCACCATAATCTGCGTACCTTTTTCGAGATTTTTTATTGAAACACAGTGTTTTGAAATCTCGTCTTCGCCCAGAATAAGAGCATATTTTGCAATTTTTGATGCTTTTTCGATTTGTTTTGAGAATTTTTTAGTTGTCAGGTCAAATTCAACTTTCACACCTTGGTGTCTTAATTCTTCCGCAAAAAGGAAAGCATCAAGCGGATAATCTGAAACAATGTAGCCGTCAAGTTTTTCAGGTTCTTGTTTCGGGATAAGCGAGATTAGTCTTTCCATGCCCATTGCAAAACCTATTGCAGGGGTTGGCTCTCCGCCTAATTGACCTACCAAACCGTCGTATCTTCCGCCGCCGCAGACCGCGTTTTGTGAACCCAAATTGTTTGATTTAATCTCAAAAACTGTTCTGTTGTAGTAGTCTAAACCTCTTACAAGTTGCTTGTTTTCACTGTATTTAACACCCATTCTGTCAAGGTATAACTTAACTGCCGTGTAGTGTTCAGAGCATTCATCACAGATGAAATCCGAATTTACAACGGCTTGAATTTCGGGTTTTTCAAAGATTTTTTTGCAGGAGTCGACTTTGCAGTCTAGTAATCTTAGCGGATTTTTGTCGTATCTTTTTTGACAGTCTTCGCACAATTCGCTAAGGTATGGTTTTAGAACCGCTTTCAACTTATTTTTAAATTCTTCTCTGCATTTTGGACAACCCAGAGAATTAATTTCGACTTCCAAATCGTTAAGACCGAGAGATTTCAAAAAGTTTGTAGCCATGAGAATGACTTCGGCATCGGCGGTTGGCTGTTTTATGCCAAACATTTCAACCCCGACTTGGTGGAACTGTCTTTGACGACCTGCCTGCGGACGTTCGTAGCGGAACATCGGGCCTTTGTACCACAGTTTTACTGGTGCGGACAGACGGGACATCCCGTTTTCGATGTACGCACGCACAACGCCTGCGGTGTTTTCAGGACGGAGGGTAATTGAACGGTCGCTTTTTTCAAAAGTGTACATTTCTTTGTTTACGATATCGGTTGTATCGCCGACCCCTCTTGCAAACAGTTCGGTAACTTCAATAATCGGAGTTCTGATTTCTTTGAACCCGTATTTTGAGAAGGTTTCTTCCGCTTTTTGTTCCACAAAATGCCACATATTGATGTCTTGCGGCAATATATCTTTTGTTCCTTTTAATACTTTTAAAATTTCAGCCATAACTTGATTATATAATTTAAAGGCTATATGTCAAATACGGAACTTCACGGATAAATCTGTAGAATTAGCGGACAAAAAATCCCCCTAAAAGTTTATTCTAATTACTACTTAATGTTTCAAAAAGGTGCTTATAATGTTACTGTTAGGTTTTGTAGTGCAATCATTTTTGAACAAAATCACTGATGCACAGCCTAAAATTACCGCTCCGATAAAAACTTCTGTCGGAAACATTAAAAGTAATTTTTCGTCCAAAATCATCGGGATTAGAAGGATTGCACCCGCAGGCGGAAAATAAATTTGGATTTTGTCCAATGCAACAAACAGGATTAAGCAAGCCAGTACAGTACACAAAGATAACGGCAGCCCGAATTGGATGTTTAAAACCATTCGCATAAGGCAGCCGATGAACGAAGCAAAAGTCATTAAGCCTATAATATACGGAACTTTCTTTCTTGCGGGGCTTTCGGGGTTGGATAACTTTGTAAACATTACAATAAGCGGCGGAGCTAAGAAATATATCTGGTGAACCTTGAACGGGATTAACGCAATCAACCCGAATACTAACAGCAATTTTGTCCATTTGATTATTTGCTTTTTTATACTATATTCGCACGGAGTAAAATTATTCACGGGTCTTAGGTGAAATTTTTCCATAAACCATTGTGCAATTATTATAACAAGTGCCATTAAACTTACCGAAACAGGATAAATCCAACTTTTTGTGCTTAAATACACAGGCAGAATGCACGCAGAAATTATCGGTACAAAATTTGTTCTGAACGCTGTCAGAATAACCCCCGTAAATGCAAAACACAAACAAACCTGAAAGATTAGCGGCAACGGAATATATTTCACAACCAGAACTCCAAACAGTGCCGCCAAAGACATCAGTATAAAAATTCTTCTTTTGTTGGTTCGCCACGGCTGCTGTTCGGAAATCCATGCCCCGATTGTCAACGCACAAATCTCAGGAAAAATAATCTCTTTTTCTCCGCTTAACTCTGCAATAAAAACCATTGCAAGTGCCATAAGTATTCCAAAAAGATACCGCTCTATTCTTACTCGTTTTAATATTTCAATATTCATGCTGTCTGTATTCAGTTCGTAAATGTTTTTCCATATTTAGATTAACACAAAAGATTACGGTTTTGTGAAAATTTTCGGGGTAAATATATAGGGGCTTAAGTCTTCGTAATAGTTTCGTCATTCTGAGCGGGGGTAAATATATTGGGAAACTTGAGTGTTTGTAAAAGTTTCGTCATTCTGAGCGAAGCGAAGAATCCCAAGCACACGAAGTCGTTCAGGATTCTTCGCACGTTGTAAAAATTCCCGACTAATTCGCAAATATTTTGCTCAGAATGACGGGGTAAATGTAAAATTGAACCCTCTCCCGAATTTCTAAATTCACTAACGTTCATTAAGAAATTCTACCCTCCCCCAGAGTGGGAGGGCAATTTGCATGTTTCCTCTCCTAATGTGAAGAGGGTTAGGGTGAGGGTTCGGACT
>CAMAGQ010000083.1 GCA_945833895.1 uncultured bacterium | reverse complement strand
ATACCATTGATTGAACGTTAACCGCAGTACCGAAGTTGTGGTCGATTTTGTTCATATTTCTGTATGCAACGGCACGAGGAATGTTCCAAGAACGGAATACGGCTTCAATTGCTTCTTGCAATTGAACGTACGGATCTTGCGGGAATTCTTTTCCTGTAACTTCTTTAATCAACTTTTTGTAAACAGGGATTAAAGATTTCAAGCCTTCTGCAGAAATTTCCGTATCCTGTTTAACGCCTTCACGTTCTTTAACTTTTTCCAATTCTGCTTCAAAGTATTTTTGTCTGTCCATTTCCCAAGCAACAGAACCGAACATAGTTAAAAATCTTCTGTATGAATCGTAGCAGAAACGAGGATTGTTAGTAAGTTTAATCATCGCTTCAACTGTTTGGTCGTTTAAACCAAGGTTAAGAATAGTTTCCATCATACCTGGCATAGAAACTCTAGCACCTGAACGAACTGAAACTAACAAAGGATTTTCAGCATCGCCGAATTTTTGTCCTTTTTGTGCTTCAACATCTTTCAATGCTGCCTTAACTTCGTCCATTAAACCTGCAGGCATTTTGTTGCCGTTATTGATATAATCCATACATGTTTCGGTTGTGATAGTCAAACCCGGTGGTACAGGCAAACCAAGGTTTGTCATTTCCGCCAAGTTTGCACCTTTACCACCGAGAAGATTACGCATGGTTGCATTACCCTCTCTAAAAAGCCAAACGCGTTTTTCTGTCATAATTTTTTTCTCCTTTTAAATAAAAATATCTCTCAGATAATTTGTACTAAAATTTTATCACGAAAATACCATGTATAAAGCATTTATTTTAATGTCTTTATACATGTTTACATGATTGCAGCAGTTAGAAACCTACATAAAGTAATATTCAGGTTTGTCAAGAATTTCTTTAACCCGTTGTTTGAACGGTGAATCCAGATATTTCGGATTTTGTTCTACCATAAATCTGTCAACATCTTCAATTCCGACAAGTCCGAGTTTTCTGCCCGCAGAATTTATGTAGTAAACGTGTGCGTGCAATTGGTGTTTGTTGAATTTTGAACAATCACGTCCGCAATGTTCACTCAGATAAGATTTTCCGTACTGTTCAAGTTTAGCTGACAGGTATTCCAATTTACCGGAAATTGTTTTAAGTTCAAGGTTTTCCGCAGCCCCTTCGGCTTTATTGACAACCTGTTGAAGTCTTATCATATCCGTAATCATATCCGTTTGTTTTGTGTCAAAACCTGACGGCATACGCTCAAAAAGAGATTTCATCATTTTGTCATCAATTTTATTAAAATCAACTTCTTCTAAAACATTGGCAAGGTAGTCGTTATTAATAATTTGCCGTGCTTCATCTGACAATTTTTGCGGTTTGAGTTCTTTTTCAGGTAAAAGTTCAATAACCTTGAGGGATTTCCCTTTTCTGAACAGAGGTTTAAAATCTTCCCCGATGTTATAAAGTTTTCCTATCCTATTAAAAGCCGTGTCCATAACATTTTCGGCAGAAGAGTTCAAGTCACTGCGAACAAGTAACATCTGTTTTGCCATTCGTGCCGAAGATTGGTGAATATGTTCATCTGTCAAATTATTTTGAATTTCAAACATTTTCTTATCGGCAGCAGCCCTGATTTTTCCGAGTTTTTCCTCAAGTTTTACCATAGTTTCTTTATTTGAACCGTTTTTGAACCGTGGCATAAGTGAATAATCAAGCATTCGCATACTTGCACCGTTTCTAAGTTTTGTCATTGACTGGTAAACAGGGTGGTTTACATTATACATGTACGACCTGAATTCATCCATGCCAGAAACGCCCCATTTTATGTCTTTTGCACGAATTCCTTTTAGTTCCGAAAACGCCTCACGAACCGTTGCGAGAACATCAGAACCTTTCGTCGCATCTTGAATTTTTGCCGAGTGTGCAAGATATTCAAAAGTGTGATTTTTCCTGTAATCAATAATATATGGAGTAATTTTTCTATATTCTTTGTCCATACTTGAGGTCGTATTTTTTTTGAAATTCAAAACTTCTTCTGTAATTTTATGAAGTTTATCCTCGTATAAATCCTGAATTTTGGCGGATATTTTAGGACTTCTTATGCCCAAATACATAAGAACCCCGCCTGCACCGATAACACAAGCAGGCAATACATATTTTGATAAAACCTCGTGATTTTTTGCGGGTGCTTGGGTTTGCGAGTCTTGAGATTTTTTCTCTTCTGCCGTAAAAGCAGGTGCAAAACCTCTACGCTTGACTTGCGAATGTAACACTTCACTTAACAGACCGACCATTAGATTTCTCCATTTTTCAAAAGATACACATTATGTTTATATTAAATACAAAAAACAAAAAATTTGCTAGTAAAAGGCGAAGAAAATAAAATTTCTTCACCTTTTTTAATATTTCTATACGTCAGGCAAAGTGCCTTTAACTTCGGCAACTTCATCACAGCCCAATTGGAATACGTCGTGCAACGCTTTTACCGCTTTGGTATCATCTTCTTTGTTAATCAAACAACTGATTTTGATTTCACTTGTTGAAATCATTTTGATGTTTATACCTGCATCTGCAAGCGTTTGGAACATTGTTGACGCAATGCCGGGTCTGTCAATCATGCCTGCACCGATGATTGAAACCTTTGAAATATCTTCATCAATTTTAATATCACCGGCATTAAGTTTCTTCTTAACGACTTCCAAAACCTCAAGAGTTTTTGGTAAATCTTCTTTCGTAACCGTAAATGCGATGTCATTTGTCTTAGATTCCTTGCGGGCATAAGACTGAATAATCATATCGACTGAAACGTTTTCTTTGGCAAGACAAGTAAATAAAGTTGCCGCCTCACCCGGAGTATCCGGAACTTCGCAAACTACAATTCTTACCTGCGACGAATCTGCCGCAACACCTGTAACCGGTTTATTTATTTCCATTTGTTCAACTCCTACTATTAAAGTTCCCATATTATCCAATTTAAAACTGCTGCGCACCCTGAGAGGTACTGAATATTGTTTTGCTGTTTCAACACTTCTTGGATGTAAAACATTTGCTCCGGCATGTGCAAGTTCAAGCATTTCTTCGTAAGACACAATATCAAGTCTTGAAGCGTTTGGAACAACTCTCGGGTCTGTTGTATAAACACCTTCAACGTCTGTGTAAATATCGCATCTTTCAGCGTTCAAAGCAGCTGCAAGTGCTACCGCTGAAGTATCAGAACCTCCACGGCCTAAAGTCGTAATCTCTCCGTCTTCTGTTACCCCTTGAAATCCTGCAACAACAATAATATTACCTTCATCAAGATTTTTCTTTAATTTTTCTGTTTTAATATCCACAATTCTTGCTTTTGAGTGAACATTTTCGGTCAAAATCCCAATCTGTGATGCGTTAAAACTTACAGCCTTGTGACCTTGTGCCTGTATTGCCATTGTGAGTAATGCAATTGAAACACATTCACCCGTTGATAAAAGCATATCCATTTCTCTGCTTGAAGGGTTCGGATTGATATCGTGTGCCATTTTGACCAAATGGTCTGTTGTATGTCCCATCGCAGATACTACAACAACAACATCGTTCCCGTTATTCTTTTCTCGAATGACGGTCTTTGCAACGTTTTTAATTTTTTCCGTATCGGCAACAGATGTTCCGCCGAATTTTTGAACTATTACCTTTCTCAATTTAGTTATTCCCCTGCAAATTTTCTAAAATTCCCTTGAGTTCGTTGTACTCTTTTTCATAGATAAAACGTTCTCTCGGTTCTATTCTGTTTGCAATCGAAATTGCCTCCTTTATATTATATTCACAAACATTATCTTTGACAAGTTTGTAAGCACAGTAAAACATTAAATTTAGTATGTCAAAATTTTTGCCGTCTAGTTTTTCAGCCTTGCGAAGTTTTCTTTGAGCATCTGCATAATCACAAATTTCAACAAGCCACCTTGAATACTCCACCAAACCCTTCAGATACTGCGGATTTTCCAGAGTGAACTTATCGAAAAATTCTCTTGTCTTAACTTTGTCATTCAATTTGCTGTACGCTTTTGCAAGGTTAAAATAGTTGTAAGTTTGTTTATTATCGGTTCGTAATGCTTTTTTAAACATCTCAACAGCATTACTGTATTGACCCGCATAATATCTTTCAAGCCCTATTCCCTCTTGAATATAGACATTTTCGCCGTATTTTTCTTTCAAACCGTCTAACAATGTGAAGTTTTGCTTGTGAGCATGTGTCAATGCCAGAGCGGTTTTTGCCTCGATTAAATCAGGTTCTTGCTGTAATGAAATTCCAAACTGTTCCTGTGCCTTTTCATAATCAAAAAATCTGAGGTAAGCCTTTCCCCATTCGTAGTGCAGTGCGGAATTTTCCAAGTCGTTGCTGATTGCAGTTCGGAAAGTCTTTTCCGTTTTTTCAAGATTTTTTTGTAGTGAATAAACTTCCCCGAGAATGAAGTACGACGGAAGCATTTGCGGATTGATGTTTATTGATTTTGTCGCATACATTTCCGCTTCTTTGTAGTTAGATTTCAAAAGTTTCAGATTTGCATATTCATACGTGCTGCTTTCGTTTGGAGCAACTTTTGTCAGGAATGCAAGTTTCATTTCTGCAGATTCGTAATCGCACAATCTGACTTCCATAACCGCAGAAAGCAGAATTGCTGTGTAATTATACTTATTTATCTTAACAGCGGTCAAAAACTTATCTCTTGCGTGTTTGTATTTTTTCAACCGCATCAAAGCCATTCCCCAGCCTGTATAAACATCAGTGTTCATCGGGCTGACTTTGTTTGCTTTTTCAAATGAGGTAATCGCTTCCTCAAACATTTTTGAATTTAACTGGCTCATCCCAAGACGTAACCATACCTCTTTATCCTGCGGATTAATTTTTGCGGAACGGGCGTAATATTCAGCCGCCTGAGAAAAATTCCCCTGTTTTTCATTTATCTTACCCAGATACCTGAAAACCAGCGGGTCTTGCTGTGATATGTCAAGAGCCTTTCTTAATATCTCTTCCGCCTCGGCATAATTCCCGCTTTCTAAAGATTTCTTAGCCTTGTTCACGTATGCAACGGTCGGCAGTGACTGAATTACGGAATCTTTTTGATATGAACTTACCGAAATGTTTAAATCTTTAATTTCTTTTCTTACTTTTTTTAACCAATCAAACAATCTGCGACCTCTCTAAATGCACCATCTCCGGCTTTGCTGTTTGTTATTTGAATATCGTCAAGGCTTTTCACCGCCTCAACCGCATGCGGTACGGAAATCTTATACTTTGCATATTTCAAACATTCCAAATCGTTGACATCGTCGCCAATATACAAATATTCTTCCTGTGACAAATTATACCGTTCAACTATGGATTTTAGCACATCAATTTTTATTCTTATATCCTGATGAATTTCTTTTATTCCAAATTTTTTTGCAAGAATTTCTATTGCCGAGTTTTTCTCTCCTGAAATTATTGCAACATCAATATTGTTTTTTCTAAGACGTGAAAGCCCCATTATATCTTTGAAATTCAACTTTCTGCTCATTGTAAAATCTTCGTTTATATAAACGCAATTATCAGTCATAATACCGTCAAAATCGGTAATAACTATTTTTATTGAATTTGGAAGTTTTATTTTCGACATATAAAATTAAACTCCTTAACGTCTTAACAAAAACCTGACTGTTTGGTATAATTATAACATAAAGAGAGAGAAATAAATGTTTTCATATTTTTATCTGGTAAATATATGCGTAATTCTTGTGTTCATCTGCCTGTTTTTCATAACCCGCAGAACTAATAAACGCTGGTCAAAGATAAACGACTACCTCGGAAAAGTTACAACCACGGTAGATTCTATCAGGTACGGAAACCTTTCGACAAAAATCGAAAAAATAGAGCACCCGACTTACCAAAACGTAACAGATAGTATTAACAGAATGGTCGAAACCCTTAACGACAGAGAAAAAATGATTATCGAATACCAATCTGAACTCATGCGTCAGAATAAACTACTGGAATCCGTAATCAATTCGCTTTCTGACGGGATTTTAATCATAAACGAGAAATTTGAAATCCTGCGAGCAACCCCAAAAATCTTGAACTGGTTTGGGATTAAAGGTAAAGACATTATCGGGAAAAATGTTTTTGAATTTATTCAGCCTGTGAGCGAGGAAAGTTTTGAAGTTGCGGAACTGAAAAACACCGAAATCTTTATAAAACATACCCCGACAAATAATTTTATAATCAATTCAGAACCCCTGACGTCACTTGAAAAAAAGAGATACGTTCTGATTATTAAAGATATTACAACAGAAAAAGAAATCGAAACTTTAAAGGAAGATTTTGTCGCCACACTTACTCACGACTTAAAAGTTCCGATTGTAGCGGCTGCAAACATTATCGACCTGTTTTTAGCGGACAAATTCGGTGAAATATCCGAAAAACAAAAATTTGCCCTGAACAGCATGAAAACATCAAACCAAAGTCTGCTCGACCTTGTTCAAATCCTGCTTGAAACCTACAAACTCAAAGAGCAAGGGATTAAATTAGTCAAAAGCGATATTGAAATAAATCCATATATAGAAGAAATAATCAAAGAAATGCAGCCGATTGCAAAGGATAATAAAATTGAGATAAACTACCAGCCGTCAAACTCGGTTAAAACAATAAACGCAGACGGGATGCAGTTGTGCAGGGTAATTAAGAACCTGATTTCAAATGCGATTGACCACAGCAACACAAAGAAGCCGATAGATGTCAAAGTGGGAACTTTCAACGGTGGAATAACGATTTCCGTAATCGATTACGGGCAAGGGATTTCAAAAGACGAAATTAAAATGATATTTAATAAATACTATTCAGCGGCAAAAAAATTACGTAAAGTCGGCACAGGGCTTGGATTGTACCTGTCTCAGCAAATTGCAGTCGCCCACGGCGGAGAAATTATCGTAACAAGTGAAGAAGGTGTCCGAACTGAATTTTGCGTAAAACTCCCGTAGGGGTAAATGTTGTTACCAATTGCCTAAGGGTTTGTTATACTTTGGTATTTTGGGGGGTAAATGTTGTTACCAATTGCCTAAGGGTTTGTTATACTTTGGTATTTTGGGGGGGATGTTGTTACCAATTGCCTAAGGGTTTGTTATACTTTGGTATTTTTGGGGGGGATGTTGTTACCAATGGTCTAAAGACTTGTCAATCCATCCCCCTCTCCCGAATTTCTAAATTCACTTCGTTCATTAAGAAATTCTACCCTATCCCATGGTGAGAGGGTACATTGCCCCCTCTCCTAGGGAGAGGACAGAGTTAGTTTCAGTCCGTAGAAAATTCGTGGT
>CAMAGQ010000082.1 GCA_945833895.1 uncultured bacterium | reverse complement strand
TTGTTGAAATTTTAAGTATCTGATGAATAAAGTATAAGAGAGAGAGGGGCTTTTCGGATTTTATCCGAAAAGCCCCTCTCTTAAAATCTTGTGAAAACATTTCTTATTTAACGCCGATATTTTTCTCGGCAAAATACAGTCTGAAATAGAAACACGCAACGTGCTGAATTGAATCGACTCTAATCCATTGGCGGGTTGCTTTGAACCTTATTGTGCCTTTTGATTTATCAGGATTTTTGTGTGCGTAATTATTTTTATCGCTGTTAAACAAAAGCATTTGAGAAAGTGCGGTTTTTCGGCAAACTTCAAGGATTTCCTGTGCTTTTTCGCTCATTCCGAGTTTTTTTGCAAGGTAATAAGCTCCGATTAACCCTTCAGACCTTGAGCCGTCAGGATAAAAATGGTCGCCATACTGATAATAATAACTTCCTTCGTAATCAATATACGGAGAATCATCTTTTTTATAAGTTTTGCTCATCATTGTTGCGGCATCGCCGAGAACAAAGTTGATGTAATTTTCTTTTCTGAAATCAGGATTTGCTGCCCATTCTTCAATTGCCTGCATAAGCCACGCATCAGACGGTAGTGCGGTGAACAAATCCGAATAAATTTTCGGACGTTCGTCAACAATCCAGTCAAGTGCAATTTTCGCTTTTTCAATAACTTTTTGACGTAACGCTTCATCATCTTCAAAGTAATTTGCGAATAATGCAAGCCCTAAAAGTGCTTCCCCCGGATAATAGAAGGAGAATGTTTTACGGCGTTCTTCATCAGACATATTCACAAGAGGACGACCCTTTTGCACTCCGGGGTGAATATAATACCCCATAAGTTCGCCTGTTTTATAAACTCTTGATAAAATATGACGGGTATATTTTTTGATGTATTCATCGTAAGATTTGTCGCCGGTTTCAATTCTGTATTTCATTATCGCAACAAGAATCATACCTGTTCCGCCGAGTTTGCCTTTTTCGTTGTAGTGGATATACCCTGCGGTTTCGCCTTCATAATCGTGTTCAACGGTCAATTTTATACTAAAATCAATCCCTCGTTTTGCGGCTTCAAGATATTTTTTATCCTTGGTTAACTGATACGCTCTGATTAGGCAAACAATTCCACCACAGTGTCTTAAATCGTTGTAGTACAAGTTATCCAGTGGTCTTGTCGGGTGTTCGTGGTCAACGTAGTTATCTTCTTTCGCATCGTAATAGTACAAATATTTTCCGTCAGGAAGTTGGTGGTCGTAAATCCAATTTGCACCAGCCATAGCCTGCTCAATGATTGCTTCAGGTGAATATTTATATAAAACATTACCTCTGTATAATGGCAGAACATCATCCTTATAAGTCACAATAGTACGGCTTTTAACGATAAATGCCTGATGAGGTGTCTTTTTTAGAATTTTAATTCGTTCAGACTTGCTGTTAGTCATCTCTTTAATATAAGTTTTTCTCAAGATAGTATTTAGGGCGGATTTTCTGTCCATCTGACTGTTTACCCATGCATCCGTCGGGGTATAAATGACAGGTTTCCCGTGAAGAATAATTTTTATCCCCGTAATTCCTGGTTCAAATCTTGCAGGGTTAAAGTCTACGGTTTTTATATCGTTAATATCGACAGGCGTTGTTTCGTATATGTATTCAATCATAATTCGACACTTGTCAACATCTTTAACGTCAAAATTGCTAAAAGTCTTATACTGTCTTATTTTTTCAATGTCACGGTTGATTGTTTCATCGAGGGTTGTTCTGCAAGAACCCCAGCGGATTGGAGTTAAGCCCGCCTGAAACAGCGTAATATAGATAAAAGTTTGTGTATTATCAAATTCTATCAGGTCTGACAAATTATTTTTTTTTACGTTCACTTTTCTGCCTGAAACTAACGCCTCACGGACATCAGCCAGTAACTCTTTTATTGGAGTGAAATCTTTTTCGTAAAATTGTCTGTCCAAATCGTTTTGTGCTTTATAATCCATACAACCCTCATTTAATCTTATATTTCGTATAATAGCATAAAAGTTAAAATTTGTAACATTTTTGCTATAATTTTAAATATGCACTAAACTATAAGGGAAAGGAAAATTTTATGAAAAATGTAATAATATATACTGATAAGAAGAGTTCAGCAGTTGCAGATGTTATATCTTCAATTGAAGACATTAATATCAGGCTTGAAAACGCAGATAAATTAAAAGATTATGAAACGCTTAACCCCGGGGTTATCATCATTGAAAGCGTTCCCAATATTAAAGATGTTTTGATGGTTACAAAATTCAAATATCCGATTCTTTTTATCGGCGAAGTTTTCAAAGGCTGCACCGTTAGGGCGGTTGCTTTTGATTATATAAAAACTCCTGTTGATAATCAGGAATTAGTTGTTCGTGTTAAGACTATGTTGAAAATCAAAGACCTTAGAGATAAGTTAAAGACCCTATCAACAACTGATGAATTGACAGGATTACACAACAGAAAATACTTGCTTGAACGTATGGAGCAGGAAATTTCCAGAGCAAAACGTTACGGCACACCGTTGTCAGTGCTGTTGTTTGACTTAGACTTTTTCAAAGTTGTTAATGATATTTACGGTTACGAATGGGGCGATGTCCTTCTTCGTT
This sequence comes from uncultured bacterium, assembly GCA_945833895.1. GTDB lineage: Bacteria > Cyanobacteriota > Vampirovibrionia > Gastranaerophilales > Gastranaerophilaceae > Zag111. The sequence continues at coordinate 4,731 of CAMAGQ010000082.1, read as the reverse complement.
CAATCGCTGATAAGTTAAAACAACTAATCAGAAAAGAAGATATTATTACTCGTTACGGTGATGAAGAGTTTGTTGTTGCATTGCCAAACACTTCTGAAGATAATGCTTTCTTGTTTGCGGAAAGATTCCGTAAAGATATCGAAAGAATGGAATTTATTCCTGCAGGCGAAGAAGAACGTCATCAAATTACTATTTCCGGCGGAATTTCTACATATCCTTGTTTCCAAGATGCTGATGAAGATGCTAATACTATCATCAGATATGCGGAACACGCTTTGTATAATGCTAAGAAACGCGGGAAAAATAAAATTGTACAATTCTCTCAATTAAACTTGGGAGAAGGTTAAACATCCTAAAACAGGATGAACCCAAAATCCTTTCTGAACACTTATATAGTGTAAATCTGGTTAATAGGCGGCACCTCTAGCCGCCTTTTATTTTACCTGAATTTAAAATTTATCTAGTGTATATTGTACGTGGATTTTTTATCAAGCACTTTGTCTTTGAGTTTTTTGAACCCTGCCCCATAGAAGTATCTTAGTTGCTCAGGGAAACACTTGTAAACATCAAGCAAATACATATCGTGAACAATAAATTCTTTCATCAGAAAAGCGATATCGTTATGCCTTGTCCAAACGACCTGCTTTTCAATTCTGCCCCAAACGGATTCCTCGTTATCAGAAAGAATAAAAACCATTCGACTGCCTAAAAAATGTTCAAGTTCCTTAGCGTTATCGTGCGGATAAACTTGCCCGAAAACGGTTTGCAGATTGTCGTATCCGACAATTTTTATGTCAACCCCTCTGTCGTAAGCGTTCATAATTTCAGTTTCAAGTTGCTTGTAATCAGCAGCCCAGAGTTCGCAATATATTGAATCTTTTGAACAGTTGATAACTTCTTTCAATTTTTCGATAATGTTATCGTAACCTGAAATTGTGTTTATCGGCTCGTTGTAATCCTCGCGAACCGCCGGAAGTTTCTTTTCAAGATAATCAATAGTTGAATTGACCTTGCGTTTAAACCTGCGAGTAAGTTCTTTGGGTGAAATCGGCAAATATTTTTGAGGTTTTTCCTGATTAGAAGAAACAATACCTTCGCTAACCAGAGATTTCAAGGCATCATAGGCTCTTGATTGCGGAACATCAGCAATTTGAGCGACTTCGTAACCCGTTGCGGGGTATTTTTTCAGTAATGCGAGGTAAACCTTTGCCTCATAAGAATTAAACCCGAGTTCTTTTAATTTATCAACCAACTTCTCCATATATCGAATTGTATCAGAATTTTTCTGACCTTGCAACAGTGAAAAGATTCTTAGATTTGCTGAAACAAATAAATTACTGATGCGGTAATTGTACAAATGATGAAGTAGTCGTGAGCCGTGTGAGACTGCGTGCCGTATGGCTGAGGGCAGAAAATCAACTTGAGAAATTCTTTTCGAAAGTTAGATTTTCGGGAGAGGGTTTAAGTTTCTATATTGTTGGGCAAGTTTGCCCAACCGACAATTCCGAAACATTTTAAAACTTCCAAAATATTATCCTGAATCTTTTATAAATCTACTATATCATGTCAAATTCGGAAAATCCCCTGATTCAGCAAAACCATGGACTAAATTTTTTATTTTGCCTAGAATTGTATTATACTGTTCTTGGGAAATTATATTACCTTTATTTTTAGATTGATTAGGTAATCCAACTACATAACCGGCGTTCAAATTTGGATTATAATAACCTCTTATTAGATTACCATTCCAATTTGCATTAAAGGCTGAGCCGCGTTTCCCTAATGGATCCGATATGTATCGAACACTAGAACCCTGCAAATAATTCTTCATTACTCCAGTATCACCAAAACCCAGACGATAGAATAAATCAGCATTGCCTCCACCATCATTAGCTGACCATTTTTTAAACTCAGTAATTTTACCATCAATACTTGTAACGTTTCTAGATGTAGTAATTCCATCCTCCACATAAGCATTCCAAGCTGCGCTAAGTCGCCTATTATCACTTTCGTTCGGCGTTCTGTGATATGAAGCCTTTCTTTTTATAGTTACCAAACGATTGGATTCATCAAGACCTAAAAAATCTCTTAATTTTGTTGTTCCAAAATTTTTAGTTCCCTCATCTATAATAGCAATACCATTTCGTACACTAAATGGTTTAGTAGTAATTCCTCTTGATATTATTTCATTTTTTAATAACTGATTTACTTCAGATGCTTTTGCGCCTTTAACAACATATTTTGACAGCGAAAGTATTGATACCATATTACATTCTCCTTTTCAATTTTTGTAACTGTGTCCCCTATACATATTTAAAGTATTCTATTCGGAGAAAATTGCTACTGTGCCGCATATCATATCATATCATATCGGGGATTATAACAGGGGTTCAGCCCTTTTAAAACCCATATTCACATTTCGTTACATTTGGACAAAGGGTGAATATATTATTTATTGTCACAGATTGTAAAATGGGTGAAACAATTGACATTTCACCAATCAAAAGCCCTATATATTTCCCCCCGTCATTCAGAGCGAAGCGAAGAATCTAAAGCAAGGTTAAACAAGATTCTTCGGTCGTTTCACTCCCTCTGAATGACATGTTTTATTTAATAAATAGATTTTACATTTTCCACTTTTAGTGTTTTAATTGAACTATGAATTACATATTTTATTTCCTGATAATTTCTTCAATTGTAATAGGTGCCTGTAACGGCAAATTACAAGATGTAGTTAATTCAATTATGACAGGGGCGGAACTTTCGGTCAAAATTGCATTCTCTTTAATAGGAATAATGGCATTCTGGCTTGGCGTAATGCGAATTGCCGAAAAAGCAGGAATAATAAAATTCATCTCAAAGCTTCTTAGACCAATTACTAAAGTTCTATTCAATGAAATTCCAAAAGATTCACCCGCAATTGGTGATATTGCAATGAACTTTACCGCCAACGCCTTCGGGCTTGCGAATGCCGCAACCCCTTTTGGTATAAGGGCTATGGAGGAACTTCAGGAGGAAAACAAAGACAAATCAATGGCTTCAAACTCAATGTGTTTGTTTTTGGGCATGAATACCGCGGGATTTCAACTTGTACCGACAACTGCAATCGCAATTCTTGCGGGACTCGGATGTAAAAACCCCACGGAAATTATAGCGCCGACGCTTATTGTTACAACAATAGCCTTTGTTAGTGCAATTCTAATGGCAAAAGTTGCACAGTATATCACTAACAAGAAAGGCGGTTGTAATGATTAAGTTTCTAAACGCACTTTCGCTGTGGGTATTACCTTTAATCCTTATGATTGTTTTGACGGTCGGAATTATAAAGAAAATTCCGATATACGAACAGTTTACAAAAGGTGCAAAAGACGGGTTTAAGATTTCTGTCAAAATAATTCCGTATTTGGTTGCAATAATTGTGGGGATATCAATGTTCAGAGCAAGCGGTGCAATTGAAGTACTTGCTCAAATATTTGCTCCGCTGTTAACTAAATTCCATATATCTTCGGATGTTCTGCCGTTAATGATTGTGCGTTCACTGTCAGGTTCGGGTGCTTTGGGAATTTTTTCCGATATCGCAAACAATGCAGGTGCAGACGCGTATTCAACAAAACTTGCCGCCGTAATGCTTGGCAGCAGTGAAACAACTTTTTATGTTCTTGCGGTTTATTTTGGAGCAGTCGGAATTACAAAAATCAGATACTCTCTTATAATTGGTTTACTCGCTGATTTTATCGGAATTGCTGCTGCGGTGGCGGTTTGTGCAGTGTTCTTTGCATAAAACTATAACTAAACTTCAAACTGTGGAAATACTAATTATTTCAAAGAACTTGTAAGAGGGGTAGAATAAAAATTTTACCTGAATTGCTGCAGTTGTTTGGGTGTGTAGCCTGATGTTTGCATAGCATCAAGCCAACTCTGGGTGTATTCTTTCACTTCGTTTTCTACAACTTTTCGCACTACAATTGCATAATTTATGTTTATGCAATCAATTTTTTCTATCTCTTCTATTAAATATTCATGACTTCCGCAATTGTGGCAAAAGCCTTCTTCCGGTACGACTTCCCCATCTCTAACCGTTGCTCGTTCTTTCATCCCGCAGCATTTACATCTTGCAATATACCAGTGATTTTCGACCAGTTCCCCGCAGTCAGGGCAATACCCGATTTCACAATCTAAAGGAACTCGCAAGTGACGGCATTTTTTATTAAAATTGAATATCTCACTCCATTTCATATATTCTTATATAATTCTCTTTTTATATAAGTCAACGTATTTATAAGTAAACCTTGTACGGAATTGTAAACAAATGTTACAAATAAAACAAACTCTGAAATTATATAATCTGAATATACTTTATATATATGAGAGTACAATAAGAAGAGGACAAAAATATGGCGATTGCAAATTTACAAGAAAAATTATTATTTTTCGCAAAGCAAAAAAGTAGCGTTTCAATGCAGTTATCTGACATTCAGATGAAACAATTATCAGCAACAAAACAAATTCAGACGAAACAACAAAATTATAACAATGAACTTTCAGCATTATATTATGATGATGAAATCGGCTACGGTACTGATGAGTATTCTGAACAATTAGAGTTGATGCAGGAAGAACACGAGTTTGAAATGGCAAGCATAAATTCTTGGGAATCTCAACTTGAACTTGAAAAAGAAAGTTTAGAAACTCAATTGAACGAAATTACTGCATACGAAACATCGTGGCAAA
>CAMAGQ010000081.1 GCA_945833895.1 uncultured bacterium | reverse complement strand
ACCCTCCCCCAGAATGGGAGGGCAAACTGCACCCTCGCTCCTACCCCCTCAACCCTATGGACTGTCGGTTGGACATACTTGCCCAACGAGAAATAGAGTTGTTGGCTGCGGTAAATATATGATTTACCGCAGCAAAATGTATCTGAAAATGTTTCGGTAATCAAAAATTTCCACCCCCGACTTTTACTGTTTCCAAAATATTTAACTTAAAATGATATGAAAATTTATATATAAATCCCTTTTTTAAACTATTGCACTTTAAAGTCATGTGTAGTTTAATAATTATGCGAAAGATAATCAGGATTAGTATTATGTTGGAAATTACGAAAACTCAGGATGACGGAAAGTTACAGGTATTAAATTTGAACGAAGCGGTTTCCGGTTCGTGGTTTAACCTGATTAACCCCACACGTGAAGAAATCCAGCAAGTATCTTTGGTTTTGGGTCTTGATGAAAGTTTCTTGAATAACTCACTGGACGCAGACGAGTTATCTCGTATGGATTTTGAGGACGGAAACCTCTTAATCATTACCAATGTTCCTGTTATGGACGACGAAGGTAATTTCGACACATTGCCTTTAGGCTTGATTTTTACCCCCGAAAGTATTATCACCGTTTGTTCTCACGAGAATAAAATTATTAATTCCTTCAACGCTGATACTACAAAATTCTTTGATACAAGAAACAAAGCGAATTTCATGTTGAATATCCTGTTTCGAGCCGCAAAATTCTATCTGAGATATTTGAATATAATTAACAAGCAGACCGAAAATATTGAAGATTCGTTGAGAAAAACTACTCACAACAAAGCGTTGTTTCAATTAATGGAAATTCAGAAGTCTTTGGTATATTTCACAACGGCATTAAAAGATAATCAACTGGTGTTGCAAAAATTGTTGAGATTGGTTCATACTGAATCTCTTCAACGTATTTTGAAGTTTACCGAAGATGATATTGATATGCTTGAAGATGTCATCATCGAAAACAAGCAGGCTGCCGAAATGGTTGAAATGCACAGAACAATTCTTGAAAGTATGATGGATTGTATGGCTTCAATTATCAACAACAACCTTAACCTTGTGATGAAATTCTTGGCAGCGATTACAATTATCATGTCTGTTCCGACAATGATAGGTAGTTTCTGGGGCATGAACGTTCCTATGCCGTTTGGCGAAAATCATTTCGGATTTTTGATTGTAATCATGATTTCTATCTTGATTACAAGCATTGTTGCTATCTTCTTTAATAGAAAAGGTATGATGTAAACCAATGTTCACCACGGTTCTTGCCTTGTTTGTAAGAATTTTATCAAACCCGTTTGCAAACTTTTTGCAGAAAATTTTGTCTGCCGAATATTCCGCAATCTTGATAAATTTGTATTCTTATGCGTTTTTGAGTTTGTTCTGTATTTATCCTGCGATTGCCTGTTATTCGTGGGGAAATTACGGGGTAAATTTCTGGGGATATGTTTGTTTAGCGGGAATTTTATGTACTCTCGGGTCTGTTTGTCTTATAAAAGCACTGCAACAAGGCGAAATGTCCGTACTTGGACCTATTAACTCCTACAAATGCGTTGTCGGGCTTGTTCTAGCAATGGTTTTACTCGGCGAAATCCCTTCTGCTATCGAAGTTTTGGGTGTTTTGCTTATAATTGCGGGGAGTTGGTATATCTTTGATACCTTAGACGGCGGGTTCCAACTCTCTGTATTCAAGCGAAAAGACGTAATGCTGAGATTTTTGGCATTATTGTTCACAGGAAGCGAAGCGGTCGTTTTAAAAAAGATTATTTTAATGTCGTCGGTTGCGGAATCCTTTATCCTGTGGTGTTTTTCAGGGTTGTTGTTTTCGGCGGTTTTACTTGTCGTGTTTAGAGTAAAATTTGTGAAACTCTCTTTAAAAAGTCTTTCCTTTACCTTTTTAATCGCAGCGGGCTTAGGTTTGATGCAGTTTTCCACAAATATAGTATTTAAACAACTGGATGTTGGTTTATCGCTTGCGTTGTTTCAGCTTTCAAGCCTTGTTTCTGTGGTATTCGGGTGGAAATTTTTCCGTGAACGAAATATTACAAAGAAACTTCTCGGAGCATTAATCATGATTGTCGGAAGTTGTTTCATTCTCTTGCGTTGAATTTTCCTTGAGATACTCGTCAAATTTTTTAATATTAATCTTGTAACCGCAGCCTTCGTGGAGTTTTGCGGGGTAAAAAATCCTTTTGACGGGGTAATTTCTGCACATTCTTGGGCGGTGTTTGTAATCCGAACATAACCCTTCGGGGGTTACGAGTTTGCAGGCGAAGATGAAGTTGCCGTCTTCGTCTTTGCCTTTTATATAAAATCTTTTGTATGCGGGAAAAAGTTTCTGCATGAACTTAAATTCATCTTCCGTGTAGGTATCAACGCTGTACATATAATTACAGCATTTTCCGCATTTTTTGCACTCTCCGGTAATCTCGTAGGACATTTTCTCGGGTACAAAATATGATAAATATTCGTAAAGTATTGATTTTAGCAGGTCGAGCATGATTTATATTTTATGCATGTTATCAACGATTTCTTTTTTTTGAACCCAAATTTCCATGCCCATTTCTGTTCCTTTTCCGATTAGGGCTTCTTTGATTTCTTTAAACGTATATTTCGATTTTTCGATGTCGCAAAGCATAAACATTACAAAATGTCCCTGCATCAAGGTTTGTTTAATATCTTCAATATTAATTTCATATTTTGCCAAAACCGAAGTAACTTCTGCGACGATACCAACTTTATCCGCACCAAATACTGTTACAATAATTTGATTTGCCATTATTTGTTATCCTCCACGTTAACTTCAACAAATTCAGGAATTTCTTCAACTTCTGATTTTACTTCAACCTTAGCAGGTTCGTCTTTGAACCATTTTGAATATATAAATCTGCCTAAATTGTATTTACGACAATACAGTCTTAAATCTTTCTTAACTTCAGGTGCTAAAACGTACAGTACAATTACGTTTGGCACACACATTGCAATCATCATTGCATCAGTAATATTGATTACCGATTGAACGTTCATAACCGAACCGATAACAATGAATACGCAATAGATTATATTGAAAGTCATAACTCTTTTCTTGCCTTCACCAAGAAGGAATGTCCAAGCCTTCTGACCGTAATATGCCCAAGAAATCAAGGTTGATAAAGCAAACAAAATTGCAATCAATGACAAGATGTACGGGAAGAACGGAATTACTGATTGGAAAGCGTTTGAGGCAAGTTCAATTCCTGAAATTTTACCGATAGCAGTATTTTCAAGAACACCTGAAAATATAATTGCAAAAGATGTGAACAAGCAAAGAATACCTGTTAAAAATGTTTCCAATAAGGCTACAAAACCTTGAGATACAGCTTCTTTCGTTTGAGCGGTAGCGTAAACGATAGCCGCTGCACCTGTTCCTGCCTCATTTGACTGAACAGAACGTCTTAAACCAATAATAATCGTTCCGAACACACCGCCTGCAACAGCAGTAGGGTGAAAGGCTTCTTTAAGAATTAACACTAATGCACTTGGAATATTTGTGATATGAGCACAAATAACGATTAAGCCTGAAACGATATATAATACGCACATTGTCGGAACAAGAACGGTTGTAACCTTTGCGATACTTTTAATCCCGCCCATAACAACCAAACCGATAACAATAGCAACGATAAGTCCGAAAATCCAAACGTAACCGTCCATGAAACTGTGTCCTGCTCCGCCAGTTATGAATAACAACTGGTGAGCAGATTGGTTAATTTGAATCATGTTGCCGCCTGTAATACCTCCGCCGATACATAAAATCGCGAAGATAACCGACAACGGCTGTCCTAACCAACGCATATTTTTTCTTGTCAAACCGTGTGCGATATAGTGCATAGGGCCGCCTGAAATTGAACCGTCAGTGTTAAATCTTCTGTATTTTACGGCAAGTGTAGCTTCTACGAATTTTATTGACATTCCTAAAAGAGCACCTGCGAAAATCCAGAACGCTGCCCCCGGCCCGCCGATTGAAATTGATATTGCAACACCCGCAATACTTCCGATACCGATTGTTCCTGACAATGCTGTCGCCAGTGCCTGAAACGATGAAACTTCACCGCAATTACCGTCTTTTGCTCCGGTGTGAGAAGGTTTTGTAATCAAATCGATTGCGTGTTTAAATCCCCAAACCGCGATTCCTCTATAATATATGGTGAAAAATATTCCGGCAATAAGTATCCAGAATATGATTAACGGAATTTTATTTCCGCAAATTGAAACAGGAAAGAATATCAAATTTGCAACAAAATCAGATATCGGAGCAATATGTTTGTCCATAAAAGCATCTACGCTCATTGCTCCCGCTTGTTGAATACTAAACAATAGTGATATTACTAAACCTAAAATTTTTTTCATTCTATCATCCTTTCAGAATTACAATCGGCTTCCCCTACAGGGTAAATTCCAACCAATATTACTAACAGTATAGCAAAAACATATAAAATCGGGTTAAATGATGTTAACAACTGTTACACTTATTGATATTTCATGTGCTTGTCTATAAATTTTTAAATGCTACAATAAAGTAAAGGATAGAGTTAAGTATGATGATGAGTCAGTCGAAAAAATTATCTATAGCGTTTTGCTGGCACATGCACCAGCCTGTTTACCAACTCGGGCAGAACGGCGATTATTTAATGCCATGGGTAAGACTTCATGCCGTGAAAGATTATCTCGACATGGTTTTGTGGGTTAAAAAATTCGACAAACTAAAACTCAATTTCAATTTCGTACCCGTACTTGTCGATGCAATCATTAATTACGGCGAAAACAACACTCACGACATTCATTCAAGATTAACGATTAAACCCGCCGACAAATTGAACGATGAAGATAAACTCTTTATCCTGACAAACTTTTTTGATGCAAATTACCAAACAATGATACTTCCAAACGAAGAGTACCATAGATTGTATTCGGTTGTTCAAACAGAAGGCACCAACGATATTTCCGTTTTAACCAATCAGGAATATGCCGATTTGACTGCACTTTTTAACCTTGTTTGGATAGATTCTTCTTTTAGAAACAGTAATTCTGAACTCAAAAAACTTTTGAAAAAAGGTAAAAATTACACAGATGAAGACAGGGTAAGAATTATTGAAATTCAAAGAGAAATTATAAGAAAAATTGTTCCGACCGTGAAATCACTAATCAAAAAGAACAAAATCGAAGTAATGACAAGTCCGTATTATCACCCGATTTTGCCGATTTTGGTCGATTTCAAGAACATCAAAAAGACTCCTATGCCTGACAATGAAACAGGCGGATTAAATATGGAACAGGATGCCGAATTTCAAACGAAAATGGCACTTGATAGAATTGAAGAAGTTTTCGGTAAACGTCCTGAGGGAATTTGGCCTTCTGAACACTGCGTAAGCAAAAAAACCTTGAACATGCTTTCAAAACTCGGGGTAAAATGGTCAATTTCGGATGAAGGAATACTTGCAAACTCTATCAAATTTGAATTTGAACACGATTTTAAAGGTTATATCAGCGAACCTTACCACCTGCTAAAAACCTATAATTTCAAAACTCCGCAATCAGACATTAAGATGATATTCAGAGAAGCCACAATCCCTAACCTGATTAGTTTTGAGTACCAGAACCACAACCCGCTTGTTACGGCAAACGACCTTTATGACCGTATAAAAATTATTCAAAGTAAAATCCTGTCATCCCCTGATAATGAGCATTTGCTTACCATTGCACTTGACGGGGAGAATTGTTGGGAAAACTATTTGGAAGACGGCGAATCTTTTTTAAGAACTTTGTACACACTTATAACAGAGGACGAAACCCTTGAAACAGTTCTTGTTTCGGATTATCTTAACCAAACAAAAGAAGATAAACCGCTTGATAAGATTGCATCAGGCTCGTGGGTTAACAGAGATTTCAAGTTGTGGATTGATGAGCCGGTGAAAGACTTGGCTTGGACGTATTTAAAACGGGTTAAAGAGGATTTCAGTCAGTTTTCAAAACGCGAACCTAACCACCCTAACCTCGAAGATGCCTACCGTGAACTTTTGATATGCGAAGGCAGTGACTGGTTCTGGTGGTACGGCGAACCGAACGACTCGGGACGGGATAATATTTTTGATTTTCTGTTCAGAACACACCTGAAAAACGTGTACCGCTACTTGGAATTAGATGCACCTGAGTTCTTGGACGACGCTTTGTCTGATATCAGTGCGGCAAAACCTTCTAAGTACCCGAAATCACTTATTACACCTGAAATTTCAGGCAAAAATGCCGGAGCTGATGACGAATGGAACAATGCGGGATATATCGAAATTCCTGACGGCCCTGTTTTGAGAGAATCGAAACTATTTGATAAAATCAGATTTGGTAATGATGAAGAGAATTTCTACCTCAAATTCAACATGAATAGATATATCAGAGAAAATACCGAACTTTCAAACAGAACTTACCAGATGTATATTTATTTCAGGAAGTCTGATAATAAACAAACTTTGTCGCCTGTACGTTTGATAAATAAAACCGAAAATATTTCGCCTGTGTCAATGGAGAAATTCCACCACGAACTCCAGATTGCGATAAGAAAGAATAAACTGCAATTAATCCGTCTGATTAAGGCGATTCCGGGTGATATGTGGGTTCTTGAGGAAGCCAGAACGATAGAAACTGCGTACGATGAAACGCTAGATTTGAAAATCCCGTTCAGTACGTTAGGCATAAATAACGGTGAAACTCTTGAATTTTTGTTTGTCAATGCGAATTACGGCATTAAAGACTTTTATATTCCAAACGAAATGGTGCTTTCTGTCAATAGGCCGCTACCTGTTTTGACATAGCAAATCTTTTGATAATGCACTAATTGCAAGAACTTCTATAGTAATTAATAATATTCCCATTTTTAAATTTCCCCTTGTTACAATAGAATAAAGTTTTTTTGAATGGAAAAATTGCTAAAATATTAAAAAATGTAAAGAGGGAAAATAAAATATTACAAAATTTTTACAAAAATTTCGGAGTGATTTTTTGTTGATATAGTTACGTTTGGGCGATTTCGAGATAGAAAAAATAACCTAAAAGTATTAATTTTTTAGTTTAATGTTATTTTGTCAAATAAATTGGGTATAACAAAAATATAAACGAATGAGGATAATTGAATTGATAAATTTTGGGAAGTTTTATAATACTGAATAGATTTTATCTGCATTACTTCTATAAACGGGGGTAGTGCGGATATAGCGGACTTGTTGAGGGTATGCCTTAACGAAAAAGGCGCCGGCTGGTTACTGCCGGACAAACTGTCGAACATTGATATTTGAATAGAAGATAAATTTTGAACGGAGCAAAGCCACACCAGTGACCCGATTTCACATTACCCTCTCACCTTGGGACAC
>CAMAGQ010000080.1 GCA_945833895.1 uncultured bacterium | reverse complement strand
ACCCTCGACATCCGGTTTTGGAGACCGACGTTCTACCAACTGAACTAAGGACGCATATACCGGAATTTACTGCGTTGGAATATTTCCTTGCAAGGTTTACCGGCATATAAATACTACTTAGTTTCCTTGTGTACAGTTGTTTTTTTGCACTTAGGACAGTATTTGTTCAATTCTAATCTTTCTTTGATGTTTTTCTTGTTTTTTGTTGTTGTGTAGTTTCTTTCTTTGCATTCTTCACATGCAAGTACTACCATTCTGTCATTTTTTCCTTTGATACCCATTGTTTTATTTCCTTTTGTATTATTAACTTGTTTCCTATTTAAAATAGAATGTGTAGTACACATTCTATCTATTTTCGGCTTATAACATCATAATATAACAAAAAAAATAAATTGCAATCATATTGTAAACAAATAATACGGATTTGACTTTGTTCGGCACAATTTTTTTGTAACGTTTTGCAAAACTTTTCTTCGTAAAAATTATGTAAACATTTGTAACAAGTCTGAAATCATGTGAAATTAAGCCTTTTGACATGTTTTTATATATTTAAGAATAAAAAAATGAGAGAGCAACTATGAGTTTAGACGCAATACAAAGCCATAAACGACCAGGCTTGGCTTCCGCAAATTTCGGAAGTCACAGAATGGGCATAGACACGAAATCCACAGGGGTTTCCTCTCAGGCTGCAACAAATTTGAAAAATTCAAGTGCAGCTTCAAGTTCTAATTCCGTTTTTAACGGAATGTTCAAAAAGAACAGTTCATTCAATAGAGTTGGCGGTCAAAACGCATTAAAAGGACGAAACCAAGTTGATTTAGGCAGACGTCGTGCTTCATTGGGCAATAACGGTGTTAGTCGCAGTACCGAAGCGGGTACGCCTGTATCTATTGCAGGTACGCCGCAAATGCCGAAACAGAGCGGATTACAAAAAGCAATGATGTACGGAAACTATGCTCTACAAAATTTTGCAATGGGTGCTAAGTTGTTCGGCGGACTTTCTAACGGACAACAGTTGGACGCTTCAATGGCTGCAATGGGTGGAGCATCAGGAACTCCACAACTGTCTTCAACAGCTGGACAATCTGTAATTTCAGGTATGCAAAACGCTCAAACTTCGGGAGAATTATCTACAGCAATTACTAACGCAGAGGGTCAACTTGCACAAATGCAACAAACTGCAACAAGCGGTAACTTTGAAACAAACGCAAATACCGCAAAAACAAATATGGATACATACAAATCTGATGTAAGTTCCACAAAAGATAGCCTAAAAACTGCAGAACAAGACGTTAAGACAGCAGATGGCAGTGTTAAAACTGCGACTGATTTAAGAGATTCAAGATTACTTGCATTAAAGAACGCCGATGCACAATACGGTGCAGCAGTCGAAGCAAGAGTTCAAGCACAAGACGGAGCAAACCAAGCCGCACAGTACCTAAAAGAAGTTGAGGTAACTCTTGAAAACACTCCTCAAACCCTTCCTGATGGTAGTCCAAACCCTGTATATGAGGCGGCGAAACAAGCAGTAGAACAGGCAAAAGCAGCAAAACAAGCAGCCGATGCAAAACTTGACACCGCAAAACAGGCTGAATCTCAAGCAGAATCAACTCGTGACAAAACAAATACAGCAGCAAATGATGCAAAAGCCAATTTAGATAAAGCGCAAGATACTTTAGATAAACAAAAATCTAATCAAACTAAAATGCATGCAGCATTGATAACCGCGGATGCAAAATACAAGACTGCACAAGAAACTTATCAAAAAGCACAAGATGACGTTCAAAAATTCCAGGAATATCAGCACGATACAAAAGAATTACAAGGTCAGATTGCTAAGCAAAAAGAACGTCTTCAAAAAATGAGAGATAAAGAAGACAAACGCATTGACAAACTGGAAAGAAAAGTTGACAAGGCTGTGGCAAAGAATGAAAGCACAAACAATAAAATTCACCCAGAAAACGGAATGAATTTAAGAGAAAAATACTTGTCAGGCAGAATTGAAAGCAGAAACGAAAAGAATGCAGCACGTTTGGCTGAAAGAGATGCGATAAGAGCAGGTCAAGGCTAATCTTCTGGCATAAAGTTGACGGGGTAAATGTATTGCTCCACCCGAACTTTTGTTCGCACCCTTGAAGTCTTGAAAAAGAAAAAAGGCGACACCCAGATTCGAACTGGGGGATAAAAGCTTTGCAGGCTTCTGCCTTACCACTTGGCCATGTCGCCAGACTTCATAGGTATAGAATACACAAGACAAACTTCAATGTCAAGATTACATAAATCTATGCAAATATTATTTTTTGCTTAGCATTTCAACCAGGACCTCTTTTGCCTTTTCTAACTGAACGTCTTGTTTCGCCAGAATATCCTTTTTCTTCAACGGCATTTCAATATCAGGATTAATTCCCAGTTTATTAATGTCTTTACCTTTTGGAGTGAGGTATTTGGCTACAGTCAAGTTAAGTCCTGTTTCATTCGGCATTGGAATAATTTTTTGAACCATACCTTTGCCGTAAGTCTTTGTGCCGATTAGTTTTGCACGGTGGTAATCTTTCATTGCCCCTGAAAATATTTCACTCGCACTGGCACTTGTGCCGTCAACAAGTAAAACTATCGGTTTATCAATATTTACGTTGGTGTCCTGTGCCATAATATCGTAATGATAGCCGTTTCGCCCTACAATACTTACGATTTTTCCTTTTGGGATAAACAAGTTTGAAATAAATACGGCATTCGGAAGCAGTCCGCCCGTATTTCCTCGCAGGTCTATGATTAGCCCTTCCGTATCGTTCGTGTTTTCAAGTGCTTCAAGAAATTCGTTCGGGGTAGAGGCACTTATAAAACTTGCAAGTTGAATATAACCGATGTTTTTGTCAATTGAACTTTTTACCGTTTTTATCGAAATTTCTTTTCGGATAATTCTTTTCTTGAGTAAATCATTATCTCTCAATATATCAATATTTACAAACGAATTTACAGGACCTTTCACTAGATTGGAAACCTCGGCAAGCGACAGACCGCTGGCTTTTATTCCGTCAATGGCAACGATTATATCGTCAACTTTCAAATCCGCAAACTGTGCCGGTGTGTTTTCCATTACGTTAATAATTCTGATTTTTCCTGATTCATTAACGATATTAACTCCGATACCTGAGATTTTGGAGGTGATTGAACTGTTTTGTTCCGCAAATTCACGCTTGGTCAGAAATCTTGAGTAAGGGTCGTCTAAACTTTCAAGCATTGTATCAATGGCAACTTTGGCATCTTCTTCGGTTTTGATTTTGCCGCGGTAATGGTTTTTCCACCTAACCCAGTATTGCTTATTGAAATTCGGGTCATAATACTCGTTTTTTATAATCTGCCAGGTATGGTCGAACAACTTTTGCGGGGAAACCTGCGAAACATCAACCACTTTTTCTTCAACATTCAGCATAGGATTATGATTGATGTTATAAAACGCATTTATACCAAATAACGTTGCTGTTGCCGCAATAAAAAATAAAATTGTTCGGGTGAATTTTTTCATAAACCTATTTAACATCAAGGATTTTTCATAATCAATATACTTTTTGATTACAATTATTATTTATTCAAAATTCTTTATAAATCATTAAATCCAGGAGAATAAGAAGGCAAATTTTTGTATCCTGAATTAGACAGTACAGCCTTTTTAATATATTTATTTGTGAAGTCACCTTTTTCTAAAAGTCTTTTCAGGGTGTTTTCACGCTTAACCAGTTCGCTCGATTCCTGATTGCTTTCAGGGTACATTTTTAAAATATCGTTCCAGACAACGGCTTCCATTGTCCACGCGTAAGTTTCTTCGGCAAGAGAGTTGTATTCGTCTTGATGAAGTGCTTCGTGCGAAAGTAGTGCCGCGATTGCACCTGCCGGAGCATTTCGGTGTTTGTTGTTTATGTAAATATACAGATTTCTGCCTCTTTTCCAGCCAAGGGCGTCAAATGTTGCGTAACTTTGATTAATCTGTCCCAAATCTCTAAACTCAATTCGCATTGCACGTTGTGAAAGGTTATTCCCGAGAATTGCGTTTCTTGAAAACATTCCCTCAGTACCTTTAAGCATATCCAGTGCAACGTAGAACACTTCTTCTTTTCCGACATCTTTGTATGTCGGGGTAATTTGGCTTATGTATTCAGGTGTGTATTTCGCAGGGTACTGGTGCGGAATGGTAAATTCAGGTGACTTTGCCGCAAATGTGCAGGTATGGATTGCCAGCAATACCACTGAAATTACTAATAACTTTTTCAACAACTTCTTTAATACCATCTTAATCTCCAAATAATGCTTGATATATTAGTATTATATTTCTCTTTTTTTTAAAGGCAAAAATTTTTGCTCAAACGTTACAATTTATTTACGGTTTGAGTTTTCGGTTGATTTTCACCAATTCCGAATATATATACTTGTATTCGTTTGACGGATTAATATTTTCCGCTTCCGTAATATATTCTAACGCAGTTTTGTAATCTTTTTTCAACTGATACAATTCGCACATTTTACGGTAATATTCAGAGTTGTTCAAATCGTATAAAATTGCACGTTTCATACATTCAACAGCCTCATCAATATCGCCTTCGTGTTCACGAGCCAGAGCGATATAGTAATAACCCTCAGGACAACTTATATCAAGGGATAAAGCCTCTTGTGCAAAGTCTTTTGATTGTACGTAATCACCTTTTAGTCCGGCAATTTTTGCTCCCATAATATGTCCTGAAATATAATTAGGGTTAATCTCAAGGCTTCTTTGAACTAACGCCAAAGCACCGTCATAATTTCTTTCTTTGATATATATATCAGCCAAATCTGTTATATAAGAAAGGTTTTCAGGATTTTTGTCAAGAATTTCACTGATTAATGTTTCTGCCTTGCCAAAATTACTTAATTCAGCGTAAATCCTGCTTAGCGAACTCTTTGTAAAATCGTCATCGTAACCGTTTTTGAGGTTTTCTTCAAGAATTTCCTGAGCCTTGATGTATTCTTTTTTATTTTCAAGAAGTAACGCTCTTAACACACGTGCCTGTGAATGAAGAGGCATAACGTCAATAATTGCGTTGGTTTCTTTTTCGGCTTTTGTAAATTCTTTTTCTGCGTAATACAAGTACGCTAAAGAATATCTGTAATCAAGGTTTTCAGGGGTTATAAGCAAAGCGTTGCGGTATGCTTTTTGTGCTTCTTCCATCCAGCCGTTGTAGAAATACGCATTCCCTAGGTTGTAAAAATATCTTGAATTTGTTTTATCTATTGAGATTGCCTTTGAAAAATCTTTTATCGCTTCAATAAAATTCATGTTTTCCAACTCAAATAAGCCTTTGTAATTCAAAACTTCAGGATTTTGAGAGTTTTTAATTTGTGAAAAAATTTCTTTTGATTCTTCAATTTTGTTTTCGTCAAATTTGATTTTTCCTGAAAGTAAAATTGCTTTTTCATCTTTCATATCGCATTCTGAAAGCAGTGCTTTGGCTTTTTCTTTTTCGTTTGCATCATATAAAGCGTTTGCACAGTCCAACTTTACCTCAGGTGTAAAATATTCGCTGTTTTGATATTGTTCTGTTTGTGCGAACATTTTTAAATTAATCATGACTTTTAGTAATTCGTTCAGGGTTTGACTTGAAGGGTGTTTTTCAAATAAAATTTTTGCAAACTCAAGCACTTTAGTGTCGTTTCCTTCACGTTCGTTAATTGTTTTAGCCAGTTGTAAAGCGTTCAAATGTTCGGGAGAAATCTGGAGCACTTTTGAAATATATTGCCTTGCTCTGGAATAATTATTCAGCAAAAAGTATAGTTCACCGAGTTGGAACAAAATTTCGACATTATCATTTTCCAACTCCAACGCTTTATAAAGCAGCTCAATAGCAACTTTATAATTTTGGGATTCTTTCAATTCAAATGCTTGTTTTATATAATCAACACATTCAGTTTTTTCCATATTTACACCTGCTTTATTCTTCTACAACCTCAGGAGGAATGTAGATATTTTCTGTTTTAATCTCTTCTTTTTTCTCTTTTTTGAACAATTTGCTCATATTCCATTTGTGTTTTTTAGGCTTTTTATCCTCAACTTTTTTATTTATTATAATCAGAACCTCATCTTGTCCTGCCATTTTAAGGTTATTTCTGGCAATTCCTTCAAGGCTGTTGTCTGAAGTTATAACTTTTTTTTGAGTTTTTAAATCTTTATTTCTCAACTGTGCTTTTCTTAATAAATCTTCCAAAGTTGCCTGTTTACCTTGATAGGAAACTATTTTACTGACATTCAAAACCGCACCGTAGCCGATTTCGATTAGGCATAAACCCAGAACAAATGTGAAAAACGGACAGGTGAACTTGGTATCGTAACGAAGTTTCCTTTTCTTCTTACGTTTCTTTCTCTGTTCATTATTAACATTTTGTTCCGAATAGTTTTCTGTCAAAATATTTTCCCCTTGCTTAGATTATAAACAAAATAGTTCAAAGAAACAAAAATATATTGATAAATTTACAATTTGAATTTTGTCGAAAATTTAAACTGATTTTTTAGCAAAGCATTTGTATCATCATAAGTTGCACTCGTACCCAACTCAAACCTAAGTCTGTCTGTGTCTTTTTTGCCGAACGGATTGATTGATAGTATAAATTCGGCTTTTTTGCGGTTCTTTGCAATATCCGCAGATAGAACTTCTTTTAGTGAAAAATATTGGTTGAGAATTAATTCGGGAGCAAGATAAAAATTATCGTTGTAATTGTTATTTGTAGAATTAACGGTTTTTTCATAAGCTGTACTTATCGCAAAATACTTGGATTCATATCGTGAAAATACCCCTGTGGATTGTTCCAATTCGGCATAATCAATGCCCTGTTTGTACATTGTGCCTGCCGAAAATCCGCCTTTTTTAGCATAACTTGTTCCCGAAATAGGCGAAATACTATATTCTACCGTACTCAATGAGGAATATAACCCCGGAGATGATTGCGGCAGGTAGGTATATTTTTTAGCATCAACTTTTGCAGGTTTCATCAGTTTTATTGCGTGAAAATCTGATACTGTATCAGAAAGAAATATTGCGTTCTCCTCACCTTCATCATACTGTGCGTAACCGTGCAAAACATCTGCGTACATATCGCTGATTTGATATTCTTCTATATCAGTTTCGGAATTTTCATCAGAAATATCTTCGTCTTCAAATTCTTCAGTTTCGCCTGATGTGTCCGCCGTAATATCATCAGATACTATATCTTGTTTAACTTCGGTTGTTTCTTTCGTTTGCTCAACCGGAGTTTCGCCTTTACTCAAAGTGTTGTTTTCGGATTTTACTATATCGTCAGGCAGATGATAAATGAAAATTTTAGGCACTTCTTTATCTGATGCTCCGCCGGTCAGAACCTGAGCATCACAGGGTAATAATATGCAAAGCATAAGTGTAATTATAAGTAAGCCTATCTTCTTTATCATAACAACATGATACCGCATAAATAATTTTTCATCAAGGGGTAAATGTATTGCT
>CAMAGQ010000079.1 GCA_945833895.1 uncultured bacterium | reverse complement strand
GTTATTGTATCGTATAACTGAGGGTGTCAAAACTCCCTCTCCACATTGGGAGAGGGAACATGCAAATTGCCCTCCCACTCTGGGGGAGGGCAGAATTTCAACTTGAACGTAAGTGAAAGTTAGAAATTCGGGAGAGGGTCAGAGCAACAAAGTCGTTCAAAATTCTTAGTATCATTTTGAGTAAACAACTCTTTCCCTTCCCTGGATGGGGAAGGTTAGGATGGAGTGATTTCATATTCTAGTTTGTTGAATTAAAGCCTGCCCCCTCACCCCTGCCCTCCCCCGTTGGGGGATGGAGCAATTTGCACCTGCTGTTGAAACTTTGCAAAAATTGTCGGAAGTTCTGAATGTTGATATTTGGGAATTTTATTATTTTGAAAATCGTACACACAAGCAAATGGTCGACGAAATTACTCATGCCATGACGACTGACGAAAACCTTACAAAAATGTTTTACGGCTTGTTTAAATCAATTTCATACCTTAAGTAATCGAACTAAATCTCAAGCGGGGGGTTGACAAGAGGTTTACAGTTATGGTACTATGCCTATAGTAAAATAGTAATAAGGGTAGATATGTTTAATTTCACAGTTAAAAATAACGGATCCTCCTCCTCCAAAGTTTCAAGTTCGGGACTTTGCAGTTTTTAGCGTGTGAATTTATTAGTTTTTAAATTTTTACCTAAACATAATTTTTGAAAGTCCCGCATAACGGGATTTTTTAGTATGCAGACAATCGGGAACAGATTATAATGAATTTAACTATAAATAATTGTACAAATAACAATATTAACCAAAGAAAATACACAACTCCTCATTTTAACGGAGCAATGGACGGCGTTTTGACAAGTGCGTTAAGGGTTTTGGATACCAACGAAATGGCTAATGCGGTTTTGATTGACGTCGGTGCGATGGTTGGACCTCGTACTTATTACGATACAACTCACAGAAACAAAGATGCCGGACTTGAAACTTTCTTTAGAGAAATTTCAGGAACTTTTATTAACTGTTTATCTGCAGGATTGTTGGCTTACGGAATTTCTCACCTTATAACAAACAAGATTATGCCTGATGTGGAACTTCGTCCAAATACCTGGTTTAGCGACGATTCTGTAAAAACCCTGCATACCGCTTGGAAAGCCGCTGATAACAACACAGAAAAATATGTTAGAAATGTTTTTGAAAATATGAGCGGTAAAGATGGCAAAGGCGTTAACAAGTTTACCGATATTAACTGGAAAAAGGTTAAGTGGGTTGACGAAAACGCTTGGAAATACATAACTTGGCAGGATGAAAAATACAAATATGTTACCGACACCCTAAAAACTAAAGACGGTTTCATCAAAACAATGACCGAGATTATTAACGACAAAAACATCACAAAACAAGACAAGAACAATGTCTTGAAAATTGCAGAGGCACGTTTAACCAATGCTTTGGGGGCAAACCGTGATTTGACAGTTAATATGAACGGTAAAGTATGGAACGAAAAACTTCAAATTATCCTCAGAGATATGCACGATATGGGCAAGGACATCTTTACAAACAAGAATATCGACATCGAAAAGGCTTTAAAGAAAATTGCAAAGATAAATAAAATCAAAATCTTCGGAGCATTGACCGGAGCATCTTTACTTGGGCTTACCAATCAGTATATTAACAGAAAGATTACCGAAAAACGCACCGGTAAAAAAGGTTTTGTCGGCAATGTTAATTATACGGACAAAACCACAGCCAAAACTTCTGAACAAAAGAAAGATAAGTTCTTGTTTGCGAAAAAACTTGCGGCAAGTATCGGCATGATTGCAATGGTTGCAGGTGTAATGAAGGTGAAAAACTTCAAAGATTTTGTGAAGAAACTTCAATTCACAGGCCCTGTAACAAGCGGTAACGCGATAAAAACCGTTTATGCGGCAAACATTGTCGGAAGATTTATGGCGGCTGATGACGATACAGAACTTAGAGAATCTGTAACACGTGATTATTTCGGATTTTTGAACTGGCTTGTATTCGGCGGTTTCGCAGCAAAAGGCGTTGCGAACCTGCTTGACAGAAAACAAGCAAATCTGTTCAACATTTCTAAACAGGGCAAAGGGTTAAAACACTGGTTGAACGACGTACATCTTAAAACCCACGCTGAAATTGCCGCAAAAGGCACGGCGTTTGCTAAGAAAAACTTATGGAAATTAAATGTTGCCCACGTTTCAGGACTATTATATTCAGGAATAACTCTCGGGTACTTGCTTCCGATGGTTAACGCAAAATTAACCAAAGCAAAGGCTCAAAAAGAAAAATTAAAACAAGTTGCTTAAATCTGTAAACATTTACCTCATCGCTGTAAGGCATGCTTTTTGAGCATGCTTTTTTATTGGTTTTGGTCAAATTTCGATTGATAAATTAGTGTATTTTTTACAAATGTTAATCCTTCTTATCATGTTTTAATATTTGGTAATTTTTGTTTATAAAAGTGTAATCCTTAATTGGAAAAAGTTTTGGGATTTTTTGTAAAATTTTGTTTCAAATTTTATCAGCTAATGGATTTATTTTTGACTAAATTCGCTTAACTTTTATAAAAATTCATGGTAGAATTAAAGAAAGAGATTATGGATAGAAAAAGGTTATAAAAGCCTTATGTTAAGCGTAGGTGCGGGTTAGTGTAAATGTTCTGAAAGCATGCACCTCACAAATCGGAGGAGATTTATTATGCAAAATGCGGTTAAAAAAAATAAAGATGGAAAAGTAGTCGGAATTACTTCCGCTCATGTTTCTGATGCTATTAAAAGAGTTCACGATTCAAACGTGATGTTTTCAAAACAGGTGCTTGACAGTGCGTCAAAACTTCCTGAGTCAGTATATATTATCAAAAAAGACGGAACAAAAGAAAATTACAATGTTCAAAAAGTTGTTTCTGCGGTTAAGAAATCAGCAACTCGTATGATGGTTACTTTTACCGACTCTGATATTCAAAGAATTTGCGATTACGTAAACAAAAACGTTTCCGACTTGAATAAAACAGAAGTTTCTATATTTGAAATCCATAATATTGTAGAAAGTGCATTAGAAAGCATAAATCCGCTGGTTGCAAAAAGTTACCGCAACTACAGAAACTACAAAACCGATTTTGTTGCAATGCTTGACAAGGTTTATAAAGAATCTCAAAGAATTATGTACATCGGCGACAAAGAAAACGCTAACGCTGATTCTACTTTGGTTTCTACAAAACGTTCTTTGATTTTCAACGAACTTAACAAAGAATTATACAAGAAATTCTTCTTAACAGTGGAAGAAATTCAAGCGATAAAAGACGGTTATATTTATATTCACGATATGTGTGCAAGACGTGACACAATGAACTGCTGTTTGTTTGATGTTAAATCAGTTCTTGAAGGCGGTTTTGAAATGGGTAACATCTGGTACAACGAACCGAAGAGTTTGGATGTAGCATTTGATGTTATCGGTGATATCGTTATGGCAGCTGCAAGTCAACAATACGGCGGATTTACGGTTCCTGAAGTTGATAAAATCCTTGCACCGTATGCGAAAAAGACCTACGACAGACAGTATGAAAGATATATCTGCATGGGCTTATCTTTTGAAAAAGCAAAAGAAGAAGCATTAAAAGATGTTCAACACGATTTTGAACAAGGTTTCCAAGGTTGGGAATACAAATTCAATACGGTTGCATCTTCTCGCGGCGATTATCCGTTCATCACCGTAACAACAGGTTTAGGACAAGATGAGTTTGAAGTTATGGCAACTCTTGCCTGCTTGAAAACCCGTCAAAATGGTCAGGGTAAAAAAGAATGTAAAAAACCTGTATTGTTCCCTAAAATCGTGTTCTTATATGATGAAGAATTACACGGAGAAGGCAAACCGTTGGAAAACTTGTTCCACGCGGGTGTTGAATGTTCTAAAAAGACTATGTATCCGGATTGGTTAAGTTTGTCAGGCGACGGTTACGTTGCATCAATTTACAAAAAATACAAACGTGTAATTTCACCAATGGGTTGCAGAGCATTCCTGTCACCTTGGTTTGAAAGAGGCGGAGCAGCTCCGGCTGATGAAAACGATAAACCGGTATTTGTCGGCAGATTTAACATCGGTGCTATCAGTCTGCACTTGCCTATGATTTACTCAAAGGCTCAACAGGAAAGCAAAGATTTTTATGAAGTTCTTGATTACTATCTTGAAATTATCAGAAAAATCCACATCAGAACTTATAATTACCTTGGCGAAATGAAAGCAAGCATCAATCCGTTAGGGTTCTGCGAAGGCGGATTCTTAGGCGGACACCTTGGTATTCACGACAAGATTAAACCTGTTTTGAAATCTTCAACAGCATCTTTCGGAATTACTGCATTGAACGAATTGCAGCAGGTTTATAACGGAAAATCTCTTGTTGAAGACGGTCAATTCGCTCTTGAAGTTATGGAATACATCAACAAGAAAACTCAAGAATACAAAGAAAAAGACGGAATTTTGTACGCGATATACGGAACTCCTGCTGAAAACCTTTGCGGTTTGCAGGTAAAACAATTCAGAAATAAATTCGGAATTGTTGCGAATGTTTCTGATAAACCTTATGTTTCAAACTCATTCCACTGTCACGTTTCAGAACAAATCAGCCCTATTCAGAAACAGGATATTGAAGGCAGATTTTGGAACTTGTTTAACGGCGGTAAAATTCAATATGTAAAATATCCGATTTCATATAACACAAAAGCTGTTGAAACATTGCTAAAACGTGCTATGGATAAAGGATTTTACGAAGGTGTAAACTTATCACTATCATATTGTGATGATTGCGGTCATCAGGAGTTGAATATGGATGTTTGTCCAAAATGCGGTTCGAAGAACCTTACAAAAATTGACCGTATGAATGGTTACTTGGCTTATTCAAGAGTTAAAGGCGATTCAAGACTTGCAGATCACAAAATGGAAGAAATTAAAGACAGAGTGAGTATGTAGAGATGAATTATCACAATATAACAAAAGATGATATGTTGAATGGAGAAGGTTTGCGAGTAGTCTTGTGGGTTTCAGGCTGTACTCACCACTGTGAAGAGTGTCAAAACCCAATCACTTGGGATTTGGCAGGCGGAATTCCATTTGATGAAGATGCTGAAAATGAACTTTTTGAAGCATTAAAACAGCCTCACATATCAGGTATAACCTTTAGCGGCGGCGATCCTCTGCATCCTTTTAACAGAGCAGAGATTGAAAGACTTGCCAAAAAGGTTAAGGAAGAATGTCCGGAAAAAACAATCTGGTCATATACCGGCTTTTGTTGGGAAGATGTGAAAGATGAACCTTTGATGCAATATCTGGATGTCCTAATCGACGGAAGATTTGTAAAAGCCTTGAACGATAATAACCTGCACTGGGTTGGAAGTTCAAACCAAAGGATTATTGATGTTCAAGAATCTTTGAAAACTGGTCAAGTTGTCCTTTATGAGGAATTGATTACAAAGTAAGACTAGAAATATTGATAATAATTTAAAACTCCTAAAGCCGTTTGGTTTTAGGAGTTTTAATATTAAAATTTTTGTCATCGAATTACGTAACATATACAATTCTGAGGGCGACGATTTTATATTGCCTGAAGAATCCCCATAATCCATTACCAAAATTTTTCAAATGTAACTAATTCTTAATATAAAAACCACCCATTATTTAGTTATGTAAAGTGTAAATTTTACCAAAACTTCCACGGCAAATTACCACTGATTAAAATATAATTTTTTTATTTTTTAAAACAAAAAGTGTTGATATTACACGTTTTCAGCCCGATTTGAATTGTAAAGTTTTATTACTTTTTACTACAAATATAGTAAAGAATAGTGGAAAAATTACCGATACATGGTGTATAATATATATAGAAGATATACCTAAAAATAAATCGCAACTAATAGCCAGAAAATATTTTGTTATAATCAAAATAGAAAGGCAGCGAATATATGAGTAACTTACAATTTCAGAACGACTTAGACAGATTGGTTGAGATACTGCCGGAGAAGATTCGGACACAAATCGATTATCCGAAAATGGATGACGTTATCGAAATCGTGGTAGATATCGGACGTCCGCCGGAAATCAGACACTCGGACGGCAAGATTGAGTATCTCGGAAATACTGATGTCACATACGAAGATATTGATTACATAACTTCAAGGGTACAGGAATTCACCTCTGATAATCGTTCCGGAATACCGGGGACTCTTCACAGAATAAGTGCGATAAGAAACAGACAAAACCGTATTGTCGGGCTTACTTGCAGAATAGGCAGGGTTGTAACCGGAACAATCTCATGTATTAAAGATATTTGTTTACAAAATAAGAGCATCTTATTTTTAGGCAGACCGGGGGTTGGTAAGACCACCAAATTAAGAGAAATTTCCCGCCTTGTTGCGGATGAACTCGGCAAAAGAGTCGTAATAGTCGATACTTCAAACGAAATTGCAGGAGATGGTGACACTCCGCACCCTGCAGTCGGACATGCCAGAAGAATGCAGGTTCGCCAACCTGAATATCAGAAAGATATTATGATTGAAGCGGTTGAGAACCACACTCCTGAAGTTATCGTTGTCGATGAAATCGGCACAGAAGCCGAAGCACAAGCAGCAAGAACGATTGCCGAACGTGGTGTAATGCTTATTGCAACCGCACACGGCAACAGTCTTGAAAGTTTAATAAAAAACCCTACGTTATCAGATTTAGTCGGCGGTATTCAATCCGTTACATTGGGTGATGATGAGGCTAAACGCCGTTCTTCACAAAAAACAGTTCTTGAACGTGAGAAACAGCCGACTTTCGATATAGTAATAGAAATTCTGGACAGGAATACTCTTGCAGTTTACAAAGACACGACCGAAGCGGTTGACTATATTCTCAGAGGCTGGCCGATTAGACCTGAAATCAGAAAAGTTGATAAATCTTACGAACTACAAAAACAGGAAACTGCCGAAGAAAAAGCACCGACAGTAATTGACAAAATCAATGCACTTGATAAGAAAATCGAACATCCTGAAAGTTTGAAATTCAGTTTTTCAAGGCAAAAATATGTCGAGGAAGTCAAAAAGTACAAAAAAATCTATCTGTACGCAGTATCAAGAAGTATTGCGGAAAAGGTTATAGAAAGACTGGATTTGAACGCTGAAATTACAAGAAATCTTGACGATGCGGATATCGTGATTGCACATAAAAACTTCATAAAAGGCGGAGCAAAAGTCTTGAGTACAGCAGAAGAAAGCCGATTACAGATATTCTATGTAAAAACCAACTCAATGGCACAAATTCAAAAAGTAATAAAAGAAGCACTTGATATTGTGGAACTTCACGACCACCAAACCTTCTACGATATTACGGAAAAAGCCCTTGATGAAGCAAAAAAAGCAATTGATAAAATTCTTGCAGGAGCAACGGATGTTGAATTAACTCCACAAAGTACCAGAATAAGAAAACTCCAGCACGAACTGGTTGAACAACACAACCTTGAAAGCAAATCAATTGGCGAAGGCACTAACCGCCACTTACGAATTGTCGGCGGAAAAGATTACAACAACAGAAAAATCAATTAGATTAAGTCAAGTAAAATTGAATAACAAGTTTGAGCCTCTTCTCTAAAGTGAGTGGAAACTACGTCATTCCAACAATATCTTTGAGAGGAGGTTCTAGATTTTTATATTCCATCCCTTTCAGCGACAGGGAGTAAGGGTCTG
>CAMAGQ010000078.1 GCA_945833895.1 uncultured bacterium | reverse complement strand
TCAAAATAATTAGTAAAATAAAGGAGATGACAGCTGTCATCTCCTTTATGGCTCCCCAGGCTGGACTCGAACCAGCAACCCTTCGATTAACAGTCGAATGCTCCGCCATTGAGCTACTGAGGATTACCCTTTTATCTTACAACAAACATTTTTTATTGTAAAGTCTTTTTTTATATTTTTTCTATTTTCTGTCTTTCCTCCCAGGTTTTAATCCTTGTTCCGCTATTCATTCCGCCTAGTACGGGTAATCATTTCGGAATTCCCAATTGTCATATTTCAATAGTGTTGAGCAGGTTTGAGGGCTAGTTCTACACATTTGCAAATAAGTATCTCTTTGAGCATGCATATTTTTAGTATTTATACCGTATTTACAAAACCCTTGTCCTCCGCAATGGGAAAGGTTGTTTTGTGCACAAGCCAAAAACAGCAAAATTACCTGTCGCATTGTAGAATAAAAGGTCTTTAATCTTGCGGAATATATTTTTTGTCGGATTTTTGTATTTAGTGCAGGAAGTGTCATTGCGGCAACCGTACCGATAATACCTAAGGTGATTAAAACTTCAGCCAATGTAAAACCCCGTTTCGCCGGTAATGTATTTACGTGCCTCCTGTCGTTATTTGAAAGTATATCAATCCATCCCGCAAGACCGAAACTTTTTGTTTTCATCTTGTATAACCCTTTCATTTTTCATAACTATTTATCTAAAATGTTAAGAGCCTAGTTATAGTCTGTGTTTTAGCCTGAATTCTTGTAATATTTTAACATTGAATAAAGATTTGAAATGTGTTATGATGCACATGTTGAGATATTTTCAATGATTTCTTAACATTTTAGATAAAAAGTTAAGAAATTTTCTTGTCATTCGTATAATTGAGATTTTTATTTTATATGGTATATTACTTATTGATTAGAGGTATTTGTTTAGGGAAAGGAGTAATATATGGTTAATCCAACATTAAAAGAAGCCTTTATTAAAGATTCATTCAACTCATTGGAAGGCGATTCTGCAATGACCGTGAACGGAACTATTTTAAAGACATGCTTTCTCAGTTTATTCACTATGGGAACATTTTGTTATACGTGGTATTTGTTTCTGAACGGATTTTTGGATAAAGTTTCCATATTATATAATGTCGGAATTTTCGGCGGGCTTATTCTTTGTTTCGCAATTTGTTTTATGCCAAAGAACAAATCACTCATTGTAACAACTCCGCTATATGCAATGTGTGAAGGGCTTGCACTGGGTTATATATCTGCTATTGCGAACAAATTTTACCCGGGAATTGTCGTGCAGGCTACTTTAGGAACTTTTTTCGCTATTTTAGGAATGTTCGTTTTATATTCAACAAAGGTTATCAAATGTACGGAGAAGTTCAGAGCGGTAATTTACACATCGCTGTTTGCTGTGTTGGGTGTAAGGATACTTGAACTTATTTTAGGTTTATTCCACCTGCCGACACTTGGAATTTTTTCAAATAGTTTAATCGGTATCGGGTTTAGCTTTATTGTTGTTGCTGTTGCATCATTCTGTCTTATTGTTGATTTTGATAACATCGAAAGCCTTTCCGGCAGAGCGGATAAAATTTTAGAGTGGTACTTTGGATTTTCACTGCTGGTAACGATTATCTGGCTTTATATTGAAATCTTGCAATTGCTTATGAAGTTTCAGAGTCGTAATAACTAAGACATGTTTTAATTTTGAACTAAAAAGAGGGATGTTTTCGGACATCTCTTTTTTATACTAAATATTTGACCGATTATCTAATACAAACAGATGAGATTTTGAAAAGAAAATTAAAGAAATAGGATTTACGCTCGTTGTTACATGTAAATCTATATATTATATTGGAGCTTCAAAATGTCAGAACAAGTTTTAATGCCGATGATTGGCACAGACAATACGGAAAATAAGGAAAAGGCGAGAGAATCTTTAGAAAAAGCACGTCTTGCTCATGAAAAATATTTAATCGGTCAAAGAAATAACGATTTGGAAGAGGCGGTTGAACATTACGTGGATGCCGTAAAATACGACCCGACAATACCTGAAACCTACTACAGGCTTGCAACACTTATGTGGGAACAGGGGCAGATAAGTTTAGGTACGGCAATAGAGCAGTGTAAAACAGCGGTTGTTTTGTCGCCGAAAAATCGTGATGCACATTTGTACACAGGATATTTCATGCAACTGGCTCAAGATTATGAGTCGGCAGAGCAGGAATATAAGTCCGCAATCTCAATGAATCCGCTTACATCAGGTCGTTCGAGAATGATTTTATCGCAATCACTTTTGCAAAAAATTAACTCCCGTTGCGGAACTTATAAAGATTACGTCGGATTTTTGTATTATTTTTTGACTGGAAGCATTATGCTGGCATGGGATATTCCGACAATGAGAATGTTTTACAGAAATATGAGTAACGACGTTTCAATCTTTTCATATAATACCGTCGGAAAGTTCATGGAAAAATTCAAGATGTACGAATCTGCGGAAAAGGTTTACAAAACAGCGATTGAAAAGACTTCTGACAGTGAACTTTTCTACAGGAAATTAGGTAATCTTGCGTTGCGGGGAAATGACGTGGAAACAACGTTGAACTGTTATAGAAAAGTTTTGGAAGCAAACCCGAGAAATCGTGAGATTCTTGTAAAAATTGCGACCATTTTGCAAACATACTTCCCTGAAAACACGGAAGAAGCGATTGATTGCTACGAACGACTTCTTGAATTTGATATTGATACTGCACAAATTTACTACGAACTTGGGCATTTGTACATGTCAAAAGAGGATAAATTGAATTCTATCAGTGCGTTTAAACTTGCTGTGGATAGAGATTCCGAGAACCCGTTTTTCAATAATTCTTTGGCTTATGCTTATGCTAAGGCTGAATTGTACGACGATGCGATAGAACATTATCAGAAGGCGATTTCGCTAAACCCTGATGCTGAATGGACGTCGATTGTATGTCAGGCATTAGGTTCTATTTATGCCGAGCAAAAGGGTAATATCGAGGCGGCGGTTTCGACGTATCAATCCGGAATAATTCTTGACCCGACAAATTACGACTTGTATATTGCACTTGGTGATATTCACATGGCAGAATACGACTTGGATAAAGCGATAAAAGCGTACTGTGATGCGATAACCCTTAATCCTGAAGAGCATCGGGCATATTCTAAAGTCGGAATAGCACTGTGGGAAAAGGATTACCTTGAAGAAGCCCTTGTGGCTTACCATAAAGCGGTTGAATTAAAGCCTGATAATGAATTTGCACAGAATAATCTTGGAATTTTATATCTTGACGGATTAATGGATGCGGAAGAGGCTTTGGAATATTTTGAAGAAGCGATAGCGATAAATCCGAATTATACACTTGCGTATTTCAATGCAGGACGAGCAAGTCAGGAGATGGGATTTACGAATGACGCGGCGAATTATTATCAAATGGCGATAGATTTAAACAGAATAACAGAAGAGTTAGATGAAGAAGACATCCAATCACGACTGCACAGTCTGTTTGAAATCTAAGGGTATATATTTACACATTATATTAGAGGTTAAGGTGCATGATTAATTCAGCACCTTTTTTTTGAATGCTAACGTATGACTACGACAAAAGGGAATGGTTGAGATATAATAGAACCTCGTCATCCTGAGCAAAGCGAAGGAGCACTGACAAGGTTTGCCTGGGATTCTTCGGGCAATAAAAATCGTCCCCCTCAGAATGATGGATGGAATGTAAACAAATGTAAACCTCGAAAACCCTCTTGGTACAATCGTTTAGCCAAATGTGCTAAAAATACTCCTAAAATTTTTAAAGTTTTTCTCCAAATATGACGTAGACATATACAAAAGACTAGTACAACAAGTTTGTAGAAAGAGAAACGAAAATGGATACAGAATTTTCACCAAGAGGAAAACCCTCTTAATAAAAGTTAACAAAACTCGCATACTCTAAATGCCTTGTTAGGTATGTGTTTTAGCCTGATTTATGAACGGAATATATAATAAATATATGAGATTTATATAAATTATAGGCAATTTTTCAAGACAAAAAACGTTTATAGAACTATAGAATAATAATGCACACAAGATAAATCAAGAAAGGACACGAAACATGGCAGGTGAAGTGACAAGCGCAAATGTAATGACAAGATTTAATGCATTAAACGCGGACTTAAATGCAAAAGTCAAAAACGGACAGATGAATGTAAAAGATGCACAAAAACAAGTTGCAGATTTTAGAATTAAGCATGATGCAGAATTTAAAGCATATGAAGCAACACAACAAGGTGCAGAAGCAGAAGCAAGTGATGCTGCAAAATCCGCAATGGGATTAACAAGATCAGCAGATGATTTGCAAAAGGTAAAGGAATCTTTCCAAGATCCTCTAACCAAAGTGAGAGCTGATGAAAAAGAATTAGCAAAACTAAATGAGACAGAACGAAAAGAATATGAGGATTTATTCCATTATACAAATTCAAAATCACATGGAATGGATCCTAAATTAGATGCAAAAATTGCTGAATGGAATAAAAACCATCCAACTTGTCAGGTAAAAAGTTTTTATGATGAAAAAGAAAAACCTGAAATGACAAAAATGCAGGAAAGGTTGTTGAAACAAGCACAACATTTCTATCCTGAAGCTGATGTTGTTTTGGATGAAGCTGGTAAAGTTGTCGTAAAAGACAAAAAGACCGGCAAAATTGACGAAGCAAAAACAAAAGAAGTTCAAAGCATAAAAGTCGACGGCAGCACATCAGAAGTAACAATAACTGCAGATAAAGCAAAACCGGATGTTAAATTGAGTGTCCCGGATCAAGATAGTGTTAAAAATATGCAGAAGTACAACACTAAAGAAAAGGCTCATTCAGAATTTACAAATGGTTCGGAAGAAGATGTTAAAGCTGCAAAAACTGCTAAAAAAGATGCTAAAAAAGAATACAAAGCTAAAGATAAAGAAGTTCGACAACTTGAAAAAGAGTATAGTAAAGCTTCAAGTTCTGAACGGGCAGCTCTACGAGAAAAACTTGATAAAGCAAGAACTGAAAGAGATGAATTATTAAAGAAAAAAGAAGATGCTCAAGATGCCTATACAAGAGAAAAGGCACAGGCAAGCAAAGCCGGCGAACGTGGAATCGCTCGTGCTGCACGTAAAAATGAGAAAAACTACAATAATGTAGATAAATTACATCAAGTCTTTACTAATAAAAATGAAGAACAAGAATATCTGAAAGCACATCCAGAAGAAAAAGGACATACAACTACTCTGTCTAAAAAACAATTCCAGACTTTGGATAACATCAGATTTGAAGCAAATAGATTTATTAAGGAAGCCGAAGAAAAACTTACGCAGGCTACAGATGAGGCATCAAAGAAAGAAGCACAAGAAAATTTAGACTTAGCGAACAAACTATACGGTGACTTGGCACATTGTATGGATGATGGCAAAATAGATACTAAAAAACTCCAAGCTGGAATGATGCAGTTCACTGGTGGTGATGCGAGAATGAATATTGATGAAAAAACTCAGATGGCTAAACAGTTCGATACAACAAGAACAAAAATAACAAGTTTGGGTAAAGAACTCGGGTTTGGTAATGAAAGCCGTACTGCACGGAGATTGGGAGCGGCTGGTGCTGCCGCAGCTGCAACTGCAGTAGCAACTCTTTGGAGTCATAAAAAACATGCTCATGCAGAAGACTCTGATTATGATTTCCAAGAAGGAGAAAGCAAAACGGCTTACGATTTTCAAAAGGAAACGCATAAATACTTTGATCAGTATGGAAATTACCACGAAACACAAATTATTGCTGAAGCTACAGCTACTGCAAAGGGTGGTTCAGCCGAAGCTTTTGCTCATGCAGTTGCTGATGCTGTTGCCAAAGTTCCAATCCTTGGACAAGCCGCAGCCCCTGTTATTGCAGGTGTATCAACCTTCTTACTATGTAACCCACAATCTAAGGATGCGTTCAATGGTAACTCTGTAGATCACGTATTATCACATCTGGATGATGTATCAGGCAAAGACAACAAGAAAATTGTTGCACAAATCCAAGATATGAAAATTACCGGTGACCCTGTAAGAGATAAAGCAATCAAGGCTGCTGTAATTCAAGCATCACTTGGAACAGGTGCAGCAAAAGCGAATACAGAAGAATTGCTTGCAGCATATCAGGATTTGAAAGATACTCAAAAAGCAATTTCCGACTTGGAAAATCTTCCGGATCCGACAAAACCAACAGAGCCTACACCACCTCCGGTTCCACCTAAAAAGGACCCTGTAGCAGTTGGCGGCTGGGCAAGAGACCATAAACTGTTAGATAAGCACGGTATTCCTCAAGATCAACGTGACCATAACGGTGTTGGTAAAGACAGAGCACAAATCGTTATTGCTGACGAAGATGGTGAAATCGCAGTAACAGGTAAAGATATGAAAGAACCTGATACTATTACTATCAAAGATAACACTAATACTAAAGTTAATACATTTGAATATCGTAAATTAACTGACGAAGAACTTAAAAATGGTAAAACTAAAGATGGTGTAACATTGACAGGCTTAAACGGCCAATCAGGTCCATTCTATGTACTTGTTTCAGCAAAAGACGATAAAGGTAACCTGAAAAATAATCACACTGAAGTTTATCAACTTGAACTAAAAGTTGAAGAAGATGAAAACGGTGATAAATACACTTACCATTTGGAACAATACGACGGAATGAACGGCAGCGGTAAATCAAGTATGCAATGGCCAAACCGTGCAACCCGCACAACACGCACAACCAATCCAACAAGAACAACCGGCAAAAAGAAAACTACAAATACCGGTAAGACTAGAACCGCACAACAAACAACGGATAGGGCAAAAACAACCCCTGCCGGCGGCAATCACGGAATTCCATACAAACCGATTGATGCTTGGGTTAACATGATGCCTTCAGCAGTTCCTTTTGGACAACAACCACTAACAAACTTGGATAAAATTAAAAACGCCGCAATTGCCGCAACTAAAGACAGACCAATGAGTGAAGAACAATTGCAAAAACTCAATGAGTGCAAAACTGAAGGACAAGCAATAAACTACTTGAAATCTATAGGCATAAACGTAAAATATACATACTAAAATAAAAACATCGAAATAATTCGATAAACTAAAACGAAGAATCCTTAAAAAGATTCTTCGTTTTTTGTTTCCGTATTTTAAAATTAATCACTAACCTAAAAGAATATTATCAATCAAACGGACTCCACCGACTTTACACGCAATGAAAACTCTGGTACTATCTGTTGCTATTTTATCTTCTTCCAGAGTTTCTTCGTTCATAAATTCAAGGTATTCCAAATCGTGATGCTCATTCAAAAACGTATATGCTGTTTCTTTCAGTGCTTCAATATCTGTAATCCCTTTTTTGTAGCAGTTTTTGATGTTATTCAAAATCTTTGAAAGTGCAAGTGCGTGAACTTTATCCTCTTCTGACAAATATTTATTTCTTGAACTTAGTGCAAGTCCTGAGTCCTCTCTAACTATCGGGCATGGAATGATTTCTACAGGAATGTTCAAATCCTTGACCATTTTTTTGATAATTATAAGCTGCTGAGCATCTTTTTGTCCAAAGAATGCAAAATCAGGCTGTACGATATTAAATAACTTGTTAACAACCGTGCAAACCCCGTCAAAATGCCCGACTCTAGACTTTCCGCATAATTTATTCACGTAGAAAAA
>CAMAGQ010000077.1 GCA_945833895.1 uncultured bacterium | reverse complement strand
CCCCGGATATTTGTTCATGCTATAATGTATATAAAAAAGGACTATCTCGATGGGTGATGAAGATAAGCAATTTGATGCCACACCGCAAAAGTTGGAGCGTGCCAGAAAAGAAGGGCAGGTTGTTAAGTCACGTGACTTTTCAATGGCAATATCTATGCTTGTCGTTTTTTCTGCCGTAATCGGTTTAGCACCTTTTATTTGGGAACAAATTGTTTCGGTATTTACGCTTCTGTACGAACAAATTCCAAACGCTCACCTCGAAGATATAAACTACATGTACATATTTCTAATCTCGGCAAAAGGTATTGCGTTAATTCTTTTCCCGATATTTGCCGTTGCTTGGCTGGTTGCAGTTTTAGCCGATTTTATTCAAGTCGGACCGCTTGTTGCTACTGCTCCATTAATGCCTAAACTCGACAAGTTAAACCCGACAAAGTATTTCAAAAATATTATGTCAATAAAAACTCTGTTTGAGTTATTCAAAAACATTGCAAAAGTTCTTATTTTAGGCTACATCGGCTGGTCTGTGTATAAAGAACACATTGAGCACGTAATGATGCTGGCTCAAGTCGACAACAATTTTGCGGTATTAAAAGAGTTCGGAGAATTGATAACTCAGTTTATTTTCAAAGCCTGCATTGCCTTTTTAGTAATCGCGGCGGCAGATTACGGGGTTACGAAATGGAAATTTTTGCAAGACCAAAAAATGTCGTTTAAAGAAATTAAGGATGAATACAAGAACTCTGAAGGCGACCCTAACGTCAAAGCCCAACTGCGCCAGCGCCGTATGCAAATGCTTCAGCAAGGTGCGATGGATGCTGTTCCGACGGCGGATTTTGTCGTAACGAACCCTACCCACGTGGCTTGTGCGTTGAAATACGTCGCAGAAGAAATGGATTCTCCTATGTTAATCGCAAAAGGTACCGAGTTGATTGCTAAAAAAATTATTGATATCGCAAAAGAACATAATGTTCCTGTCATTGAAAACCCGCCTGTTGCAAGGGCTTTATTCAGAATGGTAGACATTAATCAGCCGATTCCGCCGGAATTATACAAGGCTGTTGCTGAAATTTTAATGTTCGTTTACAAGATGAAAAATCCTACAAATAAACGACCACGAAATTAATTTATTGAAGTATTATTGATGTGTAAAATTATGAACAAACAAGACAGTAAAAATTTACAGAATTATATAAACATTGTACAGAAGGTGGCAAGGGTTGAACACCGCCGTATTCCTGCACACATGGTCGAATATGAAGAATTACTGTCTATCGGGATTATCGCAATTCAAGTGATGATAAAAAACAAAACTCCCGAACAACTGGCAAAATATAATTCAGCATACGTTGCAACTGCCGTACGTTGGGCTATTCGTAACGAATTGAGAATAAGGTATAAATGGTACTCGCTTAAGCACAAATCAGAAGAAGAGTATGACGATGATGAAGTTGTTGACGGAATAGATATGAAGCAGGCAAAAATTCGTGAAGCCATTTACGAAACAATCCTGTCTATTGACGGTCTTGCAGCAGCCGCAAGCGACAACGATTCACCGTTTGATTTCGTAAAAGACCCTCACGCAATGCCTGATGAGAGTGCAGAACTTGCCGAAATGGGTAAAATGATAAGGGTTGCCATTTCAAAATTACCGCCAAAAGAAAGAACTGTCGTTGAATATAGATTTTACAGAAATATGCAGGTTAAGGATATTGCAACTCAAATCGGCTTATCGCCTTCACGTGTTACACGTATTGTTCAATCATCCCTGAATGCCGTTCGTGAATACTTAAACACCCACGAATTGTACGGCTACTAATCCCTGTATTAAAGTTTTGTTTGCAATGAAATACTATTTTTAGTACACTGTCTTGTGTATGGAAGGTCAAATTTACAAAATTCATTCAGATTTTTATTATGTTCAAAACGGTGAAAATTCTTACGAGTGTAAGATTAGAGAGGTGCTAAAAAAACAACAGTTAAAGCCTGTCACCGGAGATTTTGTCGAATTTGATAACGGTGCAATTACAAAAATTTTACCGCGAAATACATATATTCCAAGACCTGCGGTTGCAAATGTTGACCAAATTGTTGTTGTTTCCGCAATGAAACATCCTGACTTGGATTTACATCAGTTAAATCGCTACATAGCACTTGCAGGGTATTACAAAATCCCGATAGCGTTATGTTTTAACAAAGAAGATTTAGAAACTCAAAACAACAGCAAAGAAACCATTATTTCGATATACGAAAAGTTAGGTTATAAGATTGTTTTCACATCCGCACTTGAACACAGCGGGCTTGAAGAATTTCGTAAGTTATTGGAAGGAAAAATCACCGCACTGTGCGGAAGTTCAGGTGTCGGGAAGTCAAGTTTGATTAACGCACTTAACCCGAACGTTCACCTGAGAACAAAAGAAGTGAGCGAAAAATTAAACCGAGGAACTCACACAACCCGCCACTGCGAAATAATACCGATTAACCAAACCTCCGCAATCGTTGATACTCCGGGATTCAGCAATGTAAGATTTGATTTTATCCTGCCGCACGAAGTCGATTTGTTATTTCCTGAAATGCTTGAATACAGGCAAGGTTGCAAATACGGAGATTGCCTGCATATAAACGAGGACGGATGCGAGGTTTTGAATAATATTGATAAAATCGACGAATCAAGGTACGAAAGTTACATTGAATTTGTTGCAGAGGCACTAGAGTACAAAGAAAAAATTAAATATAACGGAATAAAGCAAGAATCCGCTTTGAAATACAAAAACAATAAAGTTCAGGCAAAAATAAGCGGAAAAAAGCGGCAAGCCTCAAGAAATACAAGAAAACAAATGATTTATAAGGAAATTGAACACGATGCAGATGAATAATTATATAGAATTGATTAACAAAAAATTAGACGAATTTATCAAAATTGAATATCCTCAAGAGATTTTCAAATCAATGAAATACACTGTAACACTTCCGGGGAAAAGGCTTCGCCCGATAATGTGTCTTGAAACCTGCAAGATGCTTGGCGGCGAAATTGAAAACGCAATTCCGACAGCGTGTGCAGTAGAAATGTTACACGCTCAAACACTTATCCATGACGATTTACCTTGTATGGATAATGACGATTACAGACGCGGGAAACTCACCAATCACAAAGTTTTTGGCGAAGCAATGGCGGTTCTTGCAGGAGATGCACTCTTAACTTACGCCCCTCAAATTATAACAAAATATTCTGAAAACCTTTCATCTTCTGTTATGATAAGGGTATTGAACGAATATTTTCAATTTGCGGGAGCAAGAGGTGTTATTGCAGGTCAAGTCGTTGATATCAATTCGGAAGGGAAATTTCTTGATAAGGATAACAAAATAATTAACAAAGATGAGGCGGAAAAAGTTCTTGAATATCTGCATATTCACAAAACTTCCGACCTGTTCCAACTTGCAATGAGAACGGGTGCAATTATTGCCGGTGCAGATGATGATAAATTGTCCGCAGTAACAGAATTTGCAAAGACTTTCGGGTTAGCATTCCAGATTGCCGATGATATTCTTGATGAGATTTCAACCTTTGAACAAATGGGAAAAACTATGGGCAAAGACAAGGAAGAAGGAAAATTAACCTATGTTTCTTTATACGGACTTGAAGAGTCTAAATGTAAACTTACTTGTCTTTTATCAAAATGCCATGATATAATGGATAAGCAGAACATGTCATCAGACATATTTAATGAAATAATTGAGAATATTTTGCAGAGAGCGGGTAGTAATAAATGAATATAGAGTTTTTAAGAAGTTTAATAGCAAATAACGGTTATGAAGTAATCCTAAGCGGAGTTTCTTCAGCGTTTTTAGCACAGGTTGTGAAATTTGTATTGTTTACGGTAAGAAGTAAAAAAGTTAACTTCAAGATTTTTACGACAACGGGCGGAATGCCAAGTTCTCACTCTGCGGGCGTAATGGCACTTTCTACAGCCGCAGGACTTATTGACGGATTTGATTCAACATTGTTTGCTGTATCACTCGGATTTTCAATGATTATCATGTACGATGCCGCTGGTTTAAGACGTGCCGCAGGAAAAACAGCAGCGTGTCTTAATAGAATGATGGAAGATTTTTACTATCACGACTTACAATCTGTCGGCGGAAAATTAAAAGAATTACTTGGACATACACCTCTTGAAGTCTTTGTAGGTGCAATTTTCGGTATTGTTTACGCTTATTTATTCCATCAGTTTATAATCGGTTAATTAACTTTCAGTTTAAATTTCTTTATGTTACCTTGAAAAAAGCATTATAATTTTGTACAATCAGATTGGGAAAATAAAGGGAATTTTGCTGATGGAATCGCAAAAAAGAGTTTTAATTGTTGATGATGATGACGAAATTAGAGAGTTGCTTGAGTTTGATATTGCAAGTAGCGGATATTTTGTCGATACCGCAAAAGACGGTATGGAAGGGCTTAACAAGGCATTAAACAATACTTATGATATTGTTTTGCTTGATGTTATGATGCCTAAAATGAACGGGTTTGAGGTTTGCCGGAACATAAGACAGGCAAAACTTGCAATTCCTGTACTTTTATTGACAGCAAAAGGTACTATCGAAGATAAAACCACAGGATTTGACTGCGGTGCTGATGATTATCTGGTGAAACCTTTTGATATTCAAGAAGTTTTATTGAGAATAAGAGTTCTTTTGAGAAGAAACAGCATTAAACTTGAGCAGGAAAACCCTTTGTCTGATGAGATTTTGCAGTCAGGGGACATTGAAATTTTCCCTGAATCTTTAGAATGTGTGATTGTGAACAGAAAAGTTAAATTAACACCAACCGAATTTGAAATATTATATTGCCTTATGCAGCACTTTAACAATCCTGTTACACTTGCAACCTTATTGGATGAAGTTTGGGGATATGACAGCAACGAAGATGTAAGAATGCTGAGAGTTCACGTTGGCGGCTTGAGAAATAAAATTGAAGAAAACGCAAAAGAACCGAAATATCTTCACACGGTTACAAATGTCGGGTATAAATTGACACCGTTCGGTCAAGCGTAGATAAGTTATGAAAAAATATAGTTACGGGTTAAAAAGATTAAAAATAATAGAACAAATTGCAATAGTATTTTTTATTGCTGTTGTTATTCCTATCTCGATAAGCGGGTTTATTATCAATAATATTAACCAGCAGTCACTGCGTCGTCAGTTACGGGAATCTGCAATCCTTGTTGCTACAATGGTTTCGGATGAAGTCGACTTTTTTGTTAATGCTAACAAATCTACATTATCTCAAATCGCTGACACTCTGGATTACTTTCCGACAAAATCCGCAAAACTTAAATTTATAAATGATATTGAGAAAAAATATCCTGATTGTGCTGATTTATCATTTGCAAAAGACAAACAGGAATTGGAAAAACTCAGTACAAAAGCATCATTGAAAGAAGAAACCATATTATCAACGCAACTAAAAGACGGTTCATACCTTGCCGCAACCTTCAAGTCTTCTGCTTGGCAAGGGGAATTGTTTAAGTCGTTAGAACAGGACAACCGTCAGATTTATATTATTGATAAGAATAACCACCTTGTTTCTGCACACAAATTCACACCTGAAGTTTACGCCGAAACTCTGGAACTTCTTCCTGAGGAGAAAATCGAAAACATTCCCGTTATGATTGGTGATGAGAAAAACCGTCCGGTATTGTATTTACACAAAACCGATCCTGATTTAACAATTATAGTAAACACGACCGAAAAAATTGCCAAACGTGCGATTATTGATAACAGAGTTAAAATAGTTCTATCCGTATTGAGTTCCATTTTAGCAATGATGGTTCTAATCGGATTTTACATTTATTATCTGTATATCAACATCAGGCAGTTGTTCAAAGCAATTATAGCCTTGTCAAAAGGTAATTACCAAAGACAAATTCGTCTGTTGAACACGTCATTCACACCGTTTGAAATAGTATTTCTGGCTAACGAATTTAACAACATGGCATCAGAAATTCACAAATCGTACCTTGAACTAAAGCGTAAGAATATTGAATTAAAACAACTAAACGAGTTCCGCTCAAACCTTTTAGATACAGTCAGCCACGAACTCAGAACACCGCTGACAAGTATTCAGGGCTACACTTCAAGGCTTATGCGACAAGATATTGTAATTGATGAGGAAACCAAACAAAAATCCCTGCGAATTATAAAAGAACAAACCGAACAACTAAACAGATTGATTGAGGATTTGCTTACTATTCCTGATATTGAAGGAATGCGATTGAGAACTGTTAACGAAAACGTAAAACTTGATAAGGTTTTGGAAAAAGCCGAACTTTTACTGAGAAAACGTAACGGACACGAAATAATTGTAAACATGCCGGAAGTTATACCTGAAGTTTCGGCTGATAAAGGCAGATTGGAACAGGTTTTCATCAATTTGTTTGAAAATGCGGTTAAGTATTCCTATCCTGAAATGCCGATTTTGGTAGAAGTTAAAGTTAACGAAAACAATGTTATAATAGATGTTAAAAATTCTTGCGACGTAATTCCAGAAAAAAAATTACAAACGCTGTTTGAAAAATTTGTACGGCTTGAGGACAATATGACAAGAACAACACGGGGAACGGGCTTGGGCTTGTTTATCGTAAAAGGGCTGATAGAAGCAATGGAAGGTTCAATCAAACTTTCCTCAACTCAGGATTTTGGATTTATCGCAACAATCACGCTTAATACAGTAAACCCTGACGAGAATGCCGATGAATAAATTTATGCAAACAGCAATTGAAGAAGCGTTAAAGACCAACGGCGAAATTCCCGTCGGTGCTGTTCTTGTAAAAAATAATAAAATTGTTGCCTTTGCACATAATACAAAAGAGAAAGATAATGACGTAACCTCACACGCCGAAATTCTGGCGATAAAACAGGCGGAACAACTTGAAAACAACTGGCGATTAGACGGCTACGAACTTTATGTTACATTAGAACCCTGCCCGATGTGCGGTTGGGCGATTTTGCAATCAAGGATAAGTAAGGTTTATTTCGGAAGTTACGATACAAACTACGGTGCTTTTTGCTCAAAAATAGACTTACGAAAACTTGCAAACTCCAAAACTCAAATTTATGGCGGAATAATGGAAAAAGAATGCGATAAAATTCTCAAAGATTTTTTTATTACATTACGTTAAGTTTTTGCTCTAACATTTATTACTATGCCATTTGCAAATAAGATTATATCGCAGGCTGAAACTGTAAATTCAAAAGTTGTATCTCAGATTGTGCAAACACCTGAATACAAAAATATGCAAAACGGAACAGACATATCAAACTATTTAATAGAAAAGAACTTGTATAAAAAATATTATGTAATAAACAACCCGACAGCGGTTATGGCAGATAAACAAGGACCTTATACCGCAATTTTAACATTTGAAAAAGACGGACAATGTGATTTGGATGCTAAAAATTGCTATGTGCTGTATAGTGTTAAAACCTCTAAGAAATTTGACAAAATACTAAAAACATACTTCAATGACAAAGGGTTGACAAAAACAGAAGAAGTAGAAGCAGAAACCAAGTAGGTACTGGTTCATTCTTCGCCCGGAACTGGAGCAACGAGGGTCGAACTCGCGACATCCTCCTTGGCAACACGAGGCAATAGGTTGACTGATTTGTACCAACCCACGCTATGCTTGCATTTGAAACATATAAGCAAGGTTTGCAAAACATTGTAAAATTACATAAAATTACACCTTACTCCATAAATATTACATAAATTTCAAATTCCAAAATTTTTGCATTAAAAAAGCAAGGTCTAAAAGCCTTGCTATTATTGTT
>CAMAGQ010000076.1 GCA_945833895.1 uncultured bacterium | reverse complement strand
GAGGAGACGCATGGGCAGAGTGTGGTTATAAACGCTGTATAGGTTGTAAACGTGAAAGAACACATGTAGAAGATGAAAATGTTATCAAAGACTATAAGTTTGCTATTAAGTATATTGGTGGTAATGACAGATTATATGAGAAGTTGGGGGATAGATACATTAGTAGCAATCCCCAAAAGGCATTGGAATATTTTAATAAAGTCAAAGATATACACCATACAAATAATAATGAAATAATGTCACCTATATTTACAGATGAGTTGTTCCCACGAACATACGACAGATTACCATTAAAAATAGCTCAATGTTATGTAGAACTGGGGAAATATAATGAAGCATTATTGGTGCTAGATAAATTTATAGATAAGTGCAACAATAAGGAGCTTATCCAGCATGCTAATAATATGAAATTCTTATATAATTGGAAAAGTAAACACTACAAACAAGCATTAAAGAATGCTGATAGTTGTTCAGTATGGGTATGCAAAGCATTAGGTATTTTCTTTTAAGAAAATATCAAATTATAACTTTGGGTAATTTTCTTTTAAGCATTTTACCAATGGTCGCAGTGCTATATCGCACAAATAACTTATCAACAAAGCCATTCGTTTTTGTTCCATTTCTTTTGATTCTTCTTCGTCTCTGTGTAAGGTTATTGTGTATTCATCTACTTTTAAACTTAAATTCTTTTTGTTCATAGTTGTCCTCCTATTTTATAAACATAATAAAATATCAAGAGGACTTACGAGGTTCGAACTTGTTAGAGCCCAATAATAATGACAAATTTAACCCAAAACACAATCTATAAAAGCAAAATCAACGCATTAAAAAAGTCCTGTTATTACAGGACTTTTGTTTAAATGGCGGGAACGACGAGGCTCGAACTCGCGACCTCATGCGTGACAGGCATGCGCTCTAACCAAACTGAGCTACGCTCCCATTTCTGTTGATTATGCTTTTATTATATTTGCTGAAAAAAAAATTGCAACATTATTTTTATTTTTTTATTTATTTCTTGTCAAAAAGAGGAGGAAATGTACCTATAGAACCTTTTGTGGGTGGCAGATAAGCGTTTTTGTTATGTTGTAATCAAGATTTGTTAGGGATTCTTCAGTCAATAAAAATCGCTGCCCTCAGAATCCCTGGCAAGCAAAGTCGTTCAGGATTCTTCGCACTCTGTATAAATATCCGACCTCTTTCCAAAATATTCTGCTCAGAATGACGACAAAACCTTTACAAATACACAGGTTGTCCCATATATTTTCCCCCCTCAGAATGGCATGAGTTGTTCTAATCTCTAGGGATGCTATACATTTACTCCTCGGGATGCCAGAGGTGTTTAGTGCCCCCTAAAGACAATTATATATTTATCCCTGTTTTGAG
The DNA here is from genome assembly GCA_945833895.1 of uncultured bacterium. Classification (GTDB taxonomy): domain Bacteria; phylum Cyanobacteriota; class Vampirovibrionia; order Gastranaerophilales; family Gastranaerophilaceae; genus Zag111. The sequence goes on along the minus strand of CAMAGQ010000076.1, from coordinate 6,533 downwards.
ATATTCAACAACTTCTTCGAGCGAATAGATATTCTTCTGTACAAAAAACTCTTTTCCTGACTGTTCTTTTACGTACGTCAAGGTTTTGCCGTCCAGAAAATCTTCCGTGTATGGTCTTAGCATTATCGACGGGATTACAACAATGTCGCAATCTGCATCTCTAACTGTTCTAATCAAATCATCCGTTGTTATCAAACCTGCAACCGTAATATTTTCGCCCCAATATTTTGACTGCACGGGGCGGATTTCTACAGACAAATTCTTTATTTTATTTAATTTAGGCGAAATCTCATCAAACATGCCTTTTGATGCGTAAGAGCATGCAAAAACCATTTTGTAAGGTCTTGAAATCGCTTTGGGAAGTTTCAGTTTGTTGAAATTATCAAGAGTAAACCGTAACGCCCCAACACCGTCTTCCAGTTGGCTAAACCCTCCGTAATATTTTGCAGGCGGAATAGGTTTTCCCGCAAGTAAAAAGAACTCGTCCGAACAGCAGACCCGTTTATATTTTGAGGCAATTTCAATGGTTCGGATTGCACATTCTCTATCAACCTGTTTCAGGGTTTCATCCCTGAACTGGGTAACTCCGACCGGCACAATTGCAACTGACAGTACCGTATTTTTTAATTTAGCGAGGTCAGACAGTGTTCTTTCAAGTTCATCGCCGTCGTTCCACCCGGGGCACAAGACAATTTGAGCGTGAAACGGGATTTTATTTTTTCTGAACCACAACAAATTATCTAAAGCCTTTCCTGCGTTCGGGTTTCTAAGCATTTTAGCACGTAATTCGGGATTTGTCGTTTGGATTGAAATATAAAACGGCCCGAGGTGCATTCGTTTTATGCGTTCACGGTCGCTATCTTTGAGGTTCGTCATTGTAATATACGTGCCTTGAAGATAGGAAAGCCTGTAATCATCATCTTTTATGTACAAAGATTTTCTAAGCCCTTTGGGTTGTTGGTCGACAAAACAAAATATACAATGATTTTGGCAAGGTTTTATTCTGTCAAAAACCGCACTTTCAAAGACTATTCCCAAATCTTCATCAAAATCTTTTTCAATTTCTATCTCTTCAATTTCGCCATTAGTCTTTTTTATCTCAACGGTTACAAGTTCGGATTTCATATAGAAGTTATAATCAATCATGTCGGTCAGTTGCACACCGTCAATTGACAGAATTTCGTCACCTTGAGAAATCTCAAGTTCTTCGGCAATTGAACCTTCTATTACGCTGTTTACTGTCGCTGGCATTTCTCTATTCCTTTTCCAAACCTTCAATCATTGATACGAAGTTTTTGTATGTGCAGATTGAATTATCAAGAACTATTCGCTGAAAAGCGGTCAACGGAGTGTATTCATCTTCTAAAGTTTTTTCTGCGTTAAGTTTATGCAACAGGGCAACTGTTTTTATATCAGTATAAACCTCAGTTCTTTCTTCAGGCTCTAAAAACGAAATACACGAAAGTTTAATGCTTGCATCAGACATAAATTGTAGCGGATTTTTTGACAACGGCAGAAGCATAAGTCTTTTGAGTTCCTTTAGTCCGTCTTTTGTAATGGCATAAAAGACCGACAACTTTCCGCCTTCTGACATGATTTTGGAAGAAGTTATAACCCCTTGTTTTTCAAGCCTGACAAGAGCGGGTTTTAACGCTCCGAAACTCGGATTTGTGTAGGCAATAAAAAATTCCTGTATCCGCTTGTGTATCGCATACATAGTAAAATCGTGATTAACAAGAATATATAAAACCATTAACTCAATCATACATTCACAATATCATTAATTGATGAAATTCACAACTTCACGGAAAAATTTTCTGTAATTAAGTTTTGTAAAACTTTGATATACAACTAGCAAAAAAAATATTTACGAACTTATAATTAAGTACAAGACAAATTGAAAGGCAGGCATTAAAAATGGTAGAATCAATAACAGCAGAAAAACCCAGATTCACAACACTTATTTATCAAACAAAAGACGGCGAAAAAATTACAGCCACTAAAAAAGACGGAATCGTAACTCTTGTGGGAGATAAAAGCGGTGTTCGCCAAATGGAATTGGATAAATTTATTAAAGAAGAGTTAGTAAATAATGTTAAAAACATCAACTTAGAAAACGCACCTGCAAAAGATACGGTAGAAATCTCAAAACCTGCAGCACAATCGGAAACAAAAGCACCGGCAGCAGCAGATAAAGAAACAGTGAAAGAAACACAGTCACCAAAAGATACCGCACCGGCAAAGGTTACAAACCCGATAGCACCAGCGGTTGAAGCTAAAGAAACTCCAAAAACAGAACCTGCTAAAAAACTTGACGTTGTTGCATAAGTTTTAAAATAAAAAAGGATTCATAAAAACAGGCAGTATGTATAATACTGCCTGTTTTGTCAGGTTTAAATCTCCTTGACAATAGTCTTAATTGCTTTAATGAGGGAGAGGGCAACTTGCCCCCCTCACTCCTACCCCTTTTCCACATTAGGAGAGGGGAAAACCCACAAATGCCCTCCCACTTTGGGGGTGGGCAGAATTCCTTAATGAACGTCAGGGAATTTAGAAATTCGGGAGAGGAAGCATAAAATCACTTTGCCCTCCCACTTTGGGGGAGGGTAAAATTTCTTAATGAACGTTAGTGAATTTAGAAATTCGGGAGAGGGTTTGAATTTCGACATTCTGAGCAGAGGTAAATTGTTTTGTTCGGCAGAGTGCTATTTTCTAGTCCCATCCAGGGAAAGGAAGTTTGCTTGTTCCCCAGCCACCCCACTCAGAAAGGGAGGGAATTTGTAAACTTAAAATTTCAAACAAAAAACTTCGTATTGCTACGAAGTCTTTTTGTTTCCCAAGTCTTTTCGCCTTTTTCCTGCCACTGATTAACTCAACAATGTTTCCAACAAATTAGCGTTTTGCATTGCTCCTGTGGATTCTTTAATCTTTTGTTTGTAAATGTAAGTCCGTAATGCCTCCCGAATAAGTTCACTTCTCGAACGGTTTTCGCCATCCGCAACCTGATCAATCTTGTTCAAAAAATCTTCGGGCATTGAAATTAATACTCTAGCCATATATTCTCCTTTTTTTATTTTATTCATTACGCTTACATATATATAAAAACTTTGTATATATAAAAAGTGCTATTTTTATATTTAAAATTTATATACGAATTTTAAAACCCTTACCCCGCAATGATTTCAGAGATAAAACTCATGTTTACAAAACTTCACAATTGCTTTGGAATACAAAAATCCATGCTCGAAAGTAGAAAATTCAGGCATGGGTTTTAATGTTTTAAAATTTTATAATTTGATTAAATATTTAACATAAAGAATGTCAGCAATCCTGCAATCACCATTGCAGGTCCAAACGGAAGGTACAGACCTTCAGAATCTTTATTTTTAAGCCCTAAAAGGATTTCACGGCAGACAAAAATACCAATCGCAACCAGAACGATTGTGCTTGCACAATACGCGACAGAATTGTCAAGCCATTTCAAATGCTGAGCAAACAGATAACCTGCCGTATAAATAATAAACGCACAAATCGAACCGAAAGTCATCCAGTTTCTTTGTTTTGCGAGTTTATACATAAACATTGGCAATGTTATAACAAGTTGAATAATGCAACTCAATGCAAGGATAAGCAAAATTATACAGACCGCAGGCAACGGATTATGCGAAAGTTTCACTGTGCTTAACAGACCGCCAAAAACCGTTCCTAACCCTGCCGCAATATAAGAATCACCTTCACCAAAAACTCTTGTACCGACAAGAGGGATTCCGACTCTTGCCAAAAGTTCCATTACAACAAATCCTACAACTCCCGCTATTATTGAAAAACTAAGCGGAGAAGTTAATACGAATTCCAAGGATATTTTCGGAAGTTCGCCAAGTTCCTTATAATATATCCAAAAAGTTGTACAAGTATAAAGGAAACTAAATACCAAACCCATCAAAATCAGCGGAATTGTATGAGCATCCGCAACTTTTTTCTCAATAAAATCTGTTCCGGCTATCGAAATGAACAGCCCCGTAACAATTAACGCAAAAATATAAACCAAAATCTGAAACCACCCGATAGGCATCATTGTTGACAATCCAAATAGCGGGTCAATCGGTTTACAGATTTTCAAAAACAACGCAAGAAACAAAACTCCGGTGAGTAATTCCACAATCGGATATTGAATGCTTATATGTTCTTTGCAAAACGCACACTTCCCTCTCAAAAACAAATACGAAAATACAGGGATATTATGATACCACTTTAGAGGCGTTTGGCATTTAGGACATTTTGATGCCGGAAAAACAATGGATTCACCGCTGACTGTCCGCAGAATTACGACATTCAAAAAACTGCCGATAATAAGTCCTAATACAAAAATCCAACCTAATATAAATAATGTAAACGCCATTATTCCTCCTTTGTGTCTAAATCAGATAGTTCTTCTTTTATAATTATAGAAAGTCTGTTTAATGCTCTTTTTAAAATTCTTGAAACTTGTGTCGGAGAAACTTTAATATGTGCCGCAATTTCCCTTCTTGATAACCCGTCAATGTAATACATAGTAATCGCTGTTCTATCATTTATGGGAAGTTTATTCAATGCAAATTCAATAATTTTTTTATTTGCATAAGAATCCTCAAAACTTTCGACCGATTCTGATTGAATACGGTCAAGCAAAGTTTCGCCACCTTCTGTTGTGTAAACGTTTTGGTCTAATGAAATCATGTTTTTTGTGTATTCAATATTCATTATTTCTTCGACCTTATCTTTAGGAAGCCTTACAATGCCTGCAACATCTTCGACCGATGGAATTTTACTGTTATCCTCGGATAATTGCTGAATTGCATCACGAACTTTTGCCAAGTTAGCAAGAGTTTCCCGCGGGGTTTTAACAAGATTAGCCTTATCACGTAAATAGTGATAAATCTTGCCTTTTATGACCTTACTTACATAAGTTTTAAAACTTCCACGCTCTTCGACTTTGTACATTTCGATTGCGTGCAAAACTCCAACTGCACCAACTTGGATTAAATCATCCTTACTCACCGAAATCGGCAACGGGTAAAACGACATAACAATACGCTTTACCACCTGCAAGGTTTCTTCAACCAGATTGATATAAATTACGTGCTTACGCTTTTTGTCTGACTCCTCTTTATATTGAAGAATCAACTCCTCAAGCTTTTCAAGTTCCGTAAGTTTTGTATCAGCCATCGCCTCTCCAATTTATAACATGATAGCATAATCTGACAAATTAGGCTAAAATTTAAAGATATTTTAAATTTTCACCGCAAAATGTAAAGATTTTGATACTACGATTAATAAAAACGCACTTTTTTATAAGGAAACGTTTTTGTTATATATAAGGGGAAAATTTACTAATGTCGATTATTGGAAAAATCACACCCAAAATATATAAATACTTGAAAGTAGCCAAGAAAAGTTCAATCATTGAGACTGCACCAATAAAAAGCGGAATTTCGTTAAAAGGATTGAAACCTGATAATGACTGCTTTTCTAAAATTATTCACAGTCAGGACGAAATCAGAAGTGCGTACCAGGAATATGCAAGAAGCCCTTATATAAATCATTATTTACGTGAAAATCTTCCGATGAGCGAGCGTGGGAACGAAATTTTATCTTGCTTAAAACAGGCAATTCAGGAATCTGAACCTGTTACAGGGAAGTTTTACAGAGGGATTTCGGGGTGTAAGGATGAAAAAGAGGTTCGCGATTTTATCTTTAATAACGCGGGATTTACCTCGGTCACTCCTGAAATAAACAAGAATTATGCAAGTTGTTTTGCGATAGGTAAAAATAGTGCGGTTGTCGAATTTGATATAAAAACTCCGACAAAAGCCTTTAATGCGGGAAGTTACGAAACGATTTTTGACACAAAAGCATTTACTCCTGAAAAATACGATTTGGTAAAAGTTAATGACGGATATTATAGGGTTACGGAAAAAGCCGCTCCAAAAGCCGTAAAACACGCTTTTATCTCATCTCACGTTGACGAAGGGGGAACTTTGCAGTTTGCTCCGATTGCTGATAATTACGTGTCAAAGACGAGAGAATTTGTCGAGGAAAGCAGTTATAAAGCAACTTGGGGGGTAAATAAAGGTAAAACTGTTACAATACCTGCACATTATGATGAAAAAAAGATAATGCTTCCGCACTACCATATTGATAAATTGTGGACGACGGGAAAAGGTTCAGGCACAAAATCCGTTCAAGATGTTGTAGAACAAAGCCTTGCCGATGCAAAAACACAAGGCAGAGTAACCCTTGAGGCTTGCTGCATTGACGGAGCGACTTCTCCTGCGGGATTTTATTACAAACTCGGGTTTAGATTTAATCGACCTGACTTGAATGAAACAATGGAAAAATGGATTGCCGCAGGCGGAAAAAGAGAAGACGCACCTTTTGTGGTAGGCTCAATGCATCTTCCTGCCGAAAACATTGAACATTGCTTGCAATACGGAAAATAGAGTAAACTTTAATTCAACAAACAAGGATGAGGAATAACTTTACCCTCCCTTTGA
>CAMAGQ010000075.1 GCA_945833895.1 uncultured bacterium | reverse complement strand
GATAAATCGAAAAAGGGAACAAACTCAAAAACATATCCAGTTCTCTCAAATTATCATAAATGCTCAACTCCCTCAAATTGTCGCATTTTGGTAAGGATTGCAGGTCAACCTGTCTATCTTCAAGATATTTGCGGGCTTTAACAACATCATCGGGAAGACAGGCATAAATTTTATCAAGATACTGAAGCATCGTATATTTGCTAACTATTTTAATTGCAGGACAAAACGGCAGAGTTTTAGCGTTTGCAATTTCCTGACGGAAAGAATTTAGCAATTCTCTGATTTCAAATTTCACATTAGACCCCTTTTTCTGCTGTCAAATATTCGTTAACCGCATCAGGAACAAATTTAGAAATATCGCCGTTATTTGAGAGGATTTCTCTTATTGTGCTTGATGAAATGAAGTTGTATTCGGGTTTAGTCGTTAAAAAAACAGTTTTGATACTTGCACATAAGGCACTGTTTGCCTGCGACAACTGCATTTCATATTCAAAATCCGAAACCGCACGCAATCCGCGAATAAGAACTTCTGCGTTATGTTTTTTCGCGTATTCGATAGTTAATCCGCTAAACGAATCGACTTTAACATTCGGCAAATCTTTGATACTTTTCTTGATAAGATTAACCCTTTCTTCAACGGTTAAAAAGCCGTTTTTGTTAATATTGTGGGCAACAGCGATAATAACCTCATCAAAAATTTCTGAAGCATTTTTCAAAATATCAAGATGCCCGTTTGTAATAGGGTCGAAACTTCCCGGATAAATTGCGATTTTCATAGTATTCCTCTTGTTCCATTTGAGTATATTGCATATTGGAAAATTTTTCAAGTACGTTCGGGAAATAGAGAACTCTTCCCCGCCCAATATAAAAATAAAAAAGTGTGAAAATCCACAAAAACCACAGAGTTTATCTGTGGTTTTTGGTATTTGTTATATTGTAATTTTGATATTACTCAACGTATTCTTCCAAGCGTTTTTTACGGTTCGGGTGACGTAATTTTCTCAACGCTTTTGCCTCAATCTGTCTGATACGTTCTCTTGTTACACCAAACAACTGACCAACTTCTTCAAGTGTTCTTTGGCGGCCGTCGTCCATTCCGAAACGTAATCTCAAAACATCTCTTTCTCGCGGTGATAATGTACAAAGAACTTCCGCCAAATCTTCTTTCAAAAGTTCTGAAGCAACCATTTTTACAGGAGCATCCGCTTCTTTATCTTCAATAAAATCACCCAAACGAGAATCTTCTTCTTTACCGATTGGAGTTTCTAATGATAGCGGTTCTTGTGCAATCTTGATGATTTCACGAAGTTTTGAAATTGAAACGTTCATTTCTGCTGCAAGTTCATCTTCGGTTGGTTTTCTTGACAAATCTTGAGCCAATTTTCTTGTAACTTTTTTCAATTTATTGATTGTTTCAACCATGTGAACAGGAATTCTGATTGTTCTTGCCTGATCGGCAATTGCTCTTGTGATTGCCTGCCTAATCCACCAAGTAGCGTAAGTTGAGAATTTGAAACCTCTTTCGTGGTCAAATTTTTCAGCCGCACGGATAAGTCCTAAGTTACCTTCTTGAATAAGGTCTAAGAATAACATTCCGCGTCCTACGTATTTTTTAGCGATACTTACAACCAAACGCAAGTTTGCTTGAACCAATTTTCTTTTTGCGATTGCCCCCGGAGTGCCGCCTTCAAGGATTTTTCTTGCAAGTTCAATTTCTTCATTTGCAGACAACAATTTAATTCTGCCGATTTCACGAAGATATAATCTTACAGGGTCATCAATAGCGACATTTTTAGGCATTTCTAAGTCGTTAATATCGGGTTCATCAGAACTGTGAAGCATGTAAATATCTTCACTGCTAACCTTGTCGCCAATTTTAGAAGAAACAATATCTTCTATATTGTCTGTCGAAATGTCAACATTCATATAGTTCATATCATCATGTTCAGCATCCATAACTGAATCTTCACTAATGTCCTGCAAATCCAGTGATTCTTCTTCCATTACACTTACGATTGAGGAACTTGATTGTCTTTTCTTAGTCATCTATATTTTCTCCGATTTTTGTCTTAGTTTTTTTATTTTGTCCCGCAGACGCATTTGTATCTTCAGGGCTTCGGGGTCATCATCACTTACCCCTTTGTACATTTTTCTGATTTCTTCTGATTCTTTTAGGTGTTCACAACGATTAATTTTTTCAATGGTTTCATTTATCACACTTTCAAAATCTTCTTCCGACAAACCTTTATACACTTCTGCTGTTGTAATTAACTCGGCTATGAATGCCTGTGCTTCGCTATTTTCAACGTACTCGGTATATAAATGTTCAATTAATTCCTTCACATTATTTACGGTTTTAATCAATTTGTCAATTGTAGATTTTACATTTGTTAATAATTCATCATCAAATGCAATATCGCCAATCATATCGTTGATTTGAGTAAATGTTTTAGGACTGTCAGATACAAAAAAAACACTCAATAAATTTTTTTGCGCTTTTTTCAATACAGATTTGCTTTTTGTTACATTTCTTATTATTCGTTCGGGAGGTGTATAATTTGCACGCTCAAACATTGACATTTCGGACTTTATCGCATTTACATCAATCCCCAGAGTCTGTGCCACAGAATCGATATACTCAAAACGAATAATTTTATTTTTTATTTCATACAAAATTGGAATAATTTTTTTGATATATTGGGCTTTTTCTTGAGGAGTTTTGTAGTTATCCTTTTCGCTCAAAATACTGTTAAGCCTGAAATCAATGAATAACGGCGCATTCTCCATATACATTTTGTAAGCATCAGCCCCGACGGAACGTATAAATTCATCCGGATCTTTGCCCTCAGGCGGAGCAACCACACGAATTTCGCAGGCATACTTATCATCATTTGAAGAAACAAAACTTTCATCAAACTGTTTAACGTTGCCAAGTCCCGCAAACACGTCTTTGATAATCTCCGCACCGCGAGCAGTTGCTTTCTGTCCTGCCGTATCCGTATCAAACGATAAATAAATTCTCCTCGATTTTGTATAACGTGACAACAATTTGACGTGGTCTGTAGTCAAAGAAGTTCCGCAAGATGCAACGCAGTTTTCTATTCCGTGTGCCTGTGATGAAATTACATCAAAATAACCTTCCATCAAAACGACCGAATCCTCCGCTTTTATCGCGTCTTTTGCTGTGTACAAGCCGTACAAAAGTTTACTCTTATTATAAATAAGCGAATCGGAAGAGTTCAAATACTTAGGCTGTCTGTCTTTTTCAAAAGTTCTTGCCCCAAAGGCGACAAATTCTCCGTTTTCGTTCTGAATAGGAATTATTAACCTGTCAACAAACCTGTCAACGTAACCGCCGTTGTCTTTTTTTATAACAAGCCCTGCCTTTTCAAGGATTTCCGCAGAAAAATCTTTTTTCAATTCATCATACAAAAAAGTGTATTTTTTAGGTGCCATACCGAGGTGAAATTTCTTGATTATATCGGTTGAAATTCCTCTGTTTGTAAGATATTTAAGTGCAAAATCAGTGCCTGAATCTTTGTTTCTGAGCAGTAAATCGTGATAAAGTTCAGCGGCAACCATAGTCGCACCAAGCATTTGTTCTTTGAGTTCCTTGACAGATGTTCCGTCGCCTTTTCTATATGAATGAGGAACTTCCAAATCGAACTGGTCGGCAAGTTCGTAAATCAAATCCTTAAACTCAATATTACGGGTTTTCATGATGAACTTTAACGCGTCGCCTGATTCCCCGCAACTGAAACACTTATAAATCCCCATTGCAGGCGTAACACAGAATGAAGGGTTCTTGTCCTTGTGGAATGGACACAAGCCCCAGTAGGTATTTCCACGTTTTTTCAAAACCACTTCCTTGGATATAACTTCTACTATATCCAGCCGGTCTTTTATCTCTTGTATCAATTCATCCCATGAAGTAGCCATACCAACATTGTAACACCAATAAAAAATGAGTTAAATCTTCTGATAAGAATTTCATATTTTTATACTACAAATCGTTTACAAAATAAAAAACTGATTTATAAAAAATCAGTTCAGAATAAAATTTAATCGGGAAAAATAAATTGGGGTTATTATTATTTATGCAAATAAATCTGCAAAAGGCCCGTTAGGATCTTGAATGCGTGCCGCAACAGCCTCATCATCAACTTCATTTAATGCAGGAAGTACAACTTTTTGAACGCCGTTTGCTACGCTTGCAACTTGAGAAGGAGTTACTTTGTAGTCATAACCAAGACTTGCAAGGATTGCGTTTGTTTCATCAGCAATGTTTCTGTTTTCAAGAGAGAAATTGCCAACTCCTGCAACATAAACATACTGTGCGTTTTGAGTTAATAAATCTGTTTCGTTTTCCAAACCCTTGAATGCTGATGCGGCTTGGTTCTCTTTTACTTCTTCAACAGGTTTTTCCGCTTCTTTCGCTTTGCCCTGTGCAATTCTTAAATTATAATTGTTATAACCGTTATTGAAATCATTAAATTTGACTGACATTTCGGTTTCTCCTTTTTGTTTACTTACATGATAAGTTACGGCATGTTGTTTAATAATCTTTAGTTTTTTGACAAAAATTTTCGCATTTTTGTTACATTTCGTAATATTAAATCTAATAGAGCAGCCATTGCCTAACTGAGATAATAGTACGACATTTTTCGAATATTAATTGACATATTCAATAAATCTTTGATAAAATAGTGTCTATTATGATTAAACCGAACGCAAAACAGCAGGAATGTATTGAGAATATTAACGGAAAATATTTAGTTCTGGCAGGCCCGGGAACAGGAAAAACTTTTACACTTATTCAACGTGTTAAAAACATGATAGAAAAAGGAATTAATCCTGAAACAATTCTATGCTTGACGTTTTCAGACGCGGCGACAAACGAAATGCGTTCAAGGCTTGTCAAAGAATTGAACAGAACTGATATCGGGGTTAATATTTTTACCTACCACGGATTTTGTAATGATATTATAACCGAGCACCCCGAAGAGTTTGAACTACCCGAAAATTACAGGGTAATACCTTCCGCAGTTTCCGTAAACCTCCTCAAAGAGTGTATTGATGAACTTAACCCCCAAGCGTACAGAACAAAACGCAATGACCCGTATTACTTTATTAATGAAATCTCGCACGGGATTAATTCAATCAAGACAAACAGACTTACAAAAGAGGCGTTTTTCAATAATATTGACCAAAATCCCGACTGGAAACCTCAACTTGTAAAACTGAAAGAAGAACTCAAAGAAAAAACCGAAAAAGGAGCAAAAATTCCAAAACGTATTCCTGACGGTATCGAAAGTTTAGAAAAAAAGATTGCCAAAGTTCAAGAGTTGTGGAAGTTCTACGAACTTTACAAAGCCAAAATGGAAGAACAGCACTATGTCGATTTTAACGACATGATAAATTATGTTCTGGATAAGTTTGATGACGAACCCGCGTTTTTGCATAATGTCGCAAATAAATATAAATACATTCTTGTCGACGAATACCAAGACACAAACAGAAATCAGAATGCGATTGTCTTTAACCTTACAAAATCATTGGAGAGCGAAAACGTTTTTGTTGTCGGGGATGACGACCAGATAATCTATTCTTTCCAGGGTGCAAAACTTGATACAATCGAAAAATTTCTTGAAACCTTCCCTGAAACGCACGTTATTTGCCTGAGTGAGAATATGCGTTCAACTCAAAACATCCTTGATACGGCAAGAAAACTTGTCCTGCAAGATACCCGCCGGCTTGAGGCAAACCCGAAATTTGAACAATATAATATAAGTAAAGAACTAACCGCAAAAAACACAGACTTGACCGCAAAAAACAAGCCTGTAAGGTTATATAAATACGCAGATATTTTGCAGGAATATCAAGAAATAGCCGACGAAATTGCAAATCTTGTAAACTCCGACGATTGCCCGTCTGATGAAAATGGGAAAAAACTTTCCGAAATTGCGATTTTAACTCTTAGCAACAACGAACTTATGACGTTTTTTGAACTGCTCAAAGAACGAAATATTCCGGCAGAATTGAAAGACGGAAAAAATATTTTTGCAATCCACTCATTTATCGTAATGTACTATTACATGCAAATGCTTACCAGCCCTGAAATCCACAGCGATAAGTTTTTCAAACTGGTTCTGTCAAAACCTTTCAACATTCATCCGAAAGATTTTGAACCCCTGTACAACAAAAAATCACAGTACAAATCACTCATTGACCTGTTAAAATCCGTGAAAAGCGAAGAGTTTGTCGAACCTGAAAAAATCACCGAATTTATCAAAACTTTTGAATATCTTCTGGACTACAAAACAAACGAAACGCTCAAAAATATTATACTTGAAATTGGCAGCAAAACAGGGATTTTCAACTATTACATTAACTCTGAAACAAACAGAATTGAAAATATTTCAGGTTTGAAAAAACTTGTAGATGAAGCCCAAGATTTTTCAAATATCTACAAAAAAATCAGCCTTGAAGAGTTCGTGGAATACCTTGACATGTGTTTAGAAGACGAAATCTCAATAACCACAGACAAAGCACCGATAGCAATGAATGCCGTTCAACTGTCAACGTATCACTCCGCAAAAGGCAGAGAATTTGAATATGTCTACATGCCGACCCTTGTCCGCGACAAATGGGAAAGCAGCCGAAAATCAATGAAATCAGACATTCCGCTTGATGTTTCAGAATACAAAACAGATGAGGAATTGAAAGAACAAAAACTTTCGGAACAAATAAAATTACTCTACGTAGGTATGACAAGGGCAAAACACACACTGCGGCTATCTTATCCCGACAAAGACGGCAAGACCGTAAAAGTTCCGTCGGCATTAATTACACATATCGAAGAAGATTGCGAACACCAAACCGCACCGTTTGAATATGATATAAATTCATTCTGGGAAGAACGTGCAAAGTCGCTTATCAAAAGGGATTACGACTACAGCCGTGATTTTTGCTCAATGGTTAAAACCCTGCTTGACGGGAAACATTTTTCACCGAGTTCAATCAATACCTACCTAAAATGTCCGAGAAGTTACTTCTACCACTACATTTTAGATTTGCAATCAAAAGACGGAAACCCTGACAGTTTCAGTTTCGGAACAGCAGTCCACTCAGCCTGCGAATATGCCGTCCGCTACGCAAAAGCCAACGGAACATACCCGGCAAAAGAAGAATTTATAAAAGCGTTCAAAACCGAGTTAGAAAATCAGCCTTTGTCGAGTTTCCAACAGCGTGAAATACTAGAGGTTAGAGGAGAAAAAGCACTTGAAAAATACTACGTGCAGCTTTGTGCAACACCCGTTTCAATGCTTTATGAGGTCGAAAAGAAGATAGAGCTCAATATTGACGGAGTGAATTTCAAAGGCTACATCGACAGAATAGACAAAAACCCTGACGGAACTTTCACAATCTATGACTACAAAACCGGTTCAGCAAAAAGTGAAAAAGTAATTTGTCCAAACGGCGACTACGAGGAATACTACAACCAAATAGGTTTGTATAAATACTATTTTGAAAAATCGACAGGCAAAACGGTGAAAGAAACAACATTTATTTACCCCGAAGAACCTGAAAATAATCTTACATTAAACCTTCTTGATGAAGATTGCGAAGAGATAAAACAAAAATTTGAAAAGGCAATCAATGACATCAGATTGTATAAATTTGAACCGTCGTATAATGAGAAAGCATGCCAATACTGTGCATACAGTGCCTTCTGCGACATGAATGTAGTGTAAAGACTTTCCCTTCTCTGACCGGTGGAAGAGCGGCTGCTAACTGCCCCTCCCAGCGAGAGAGGGGTGGTTATACGCTTCTGCATAGGAGGTTGAATTATCTTTTCCCCTTGTAAATGAGAACTCACCGGTTTCAAAATCACAGCACCAACCATTTATGGTTATGAAGGCGGACAAAGACAACCTAGTGTTTCATATATTAGCGGATTAAGTAGATACAAGTGTAAAAGAATATATAAATGATGGTATTTATGCAATAAGAATAGAAAATGCTCTATTTGTAAAACGCCTGCAATATA
>CAMAGQ010000074.1 GCA_945833895.1 uncultured bacterium | reverse complement strand
AAAAAAGGTTACTTTCTAAATTGGGTAAACCTTCCGTCAGAACAATTGAAAAGAGTTGACGAACTTTATACAATGGTTGAAAACTTCAAAGCACAAACTGGTGCTAAAAAATTAAGCGTTATGGGTATCGGTGGTTCTAAACACACAGTTGAACACATGCTTGGTATCAACGGTTTGAACATTTGCCACGATGTTGTAGATTTCTATTCTGATGTCGATTCAATCAGTCTTGCCAGATTTTTACACAGAATTGGCGACATTACATCTTCAAACTTCATGATTGCATCAAAATCAGGTTCAACATTTGAAACTAAAGACGGATTTTTAAGAGTTCAACAAATGCTGGTTGATGCTTACATTGCAAAAGGACAATCAGAAGATGAAGCAAGAAAATCAGCAGCAAAACACTTTATTGCGGTAACTGATGCAAACAGTGAAAAAAGCGAACTTCGCAGAACTTCAATTGAACAAAACTGGCTTGGCGACTTGTTCATTCACGATGATGTCGGCGGAAGATTTTCAGCATTTGACGACCACGCTTTGTTCACTTTAATCTGGGCAGGACTTCCAAAATCTGATATGATTTCATTGCTAAATTCTGCTCAAGAAGTTTCAGAACAATCTTTGTCAGACGATTTAGACGTTAACGATGCTTTAAAAGAAGGTATTTTCTGGGCTGATGCAAAAATGAACGGAATTTCAGCATCAGTACATCAATATATGGGTTCAATGTTTGAAAATACAGTTTACTGGCACGCTCAAATGCAGAATGAATCAGTAAAAGATACATTGAAACAGGTTGCAAAAGTTCCTGATGCAATGCACCACTCAGCAGAAGCTCATTTCAACCCTGCAAACAAACTTGTCTTTGCTTTGACAGTTCCTGTTGATAACGGTGTTTGCTCTGAAAACGCAGCAAGTTACATTGATGCTTTAACAAAATCTTACACAATCACAGGTGCTTTCTTTAAAGAAGAAGTTGAAACTTCATCAATGGGCTTAACTCCGGCAGCAGCAGGTGCTATGACTCAATTAAGAGCCTTCGCTACTGTTTACCAGGAAATCGTTGAATGTGTTGTTTCAGGAAAAGAACTTCCTGAAGTTTTGGACAGTGTACTTCAACCGCACGTAGAATTTTACAAGAAAAATCTAAAGGGCGGAGTTGTTGTTCCGGGCAGAATTTCAAAATAAAAACTTTTTAATAAACAAATATGACAAAGGGTGCGATAATTGAAATCGAACCCTTTTCTTATTCTATGGGTATTTCAGCCAACTTGCAATTTTATCATTATGATATTATAATTAACCTTGTAAAAGAGGATAAAATTAAGGATGAGTGACTCGAGTCTGGGAACTATAATATATCATTGGATTATCGTATTCATATTATTATTGATAAATGCGTTTTTTGTGGCGGCTGAATTTGCGATAGTACGTGCAAGAAAAGTAAAGATTGAACAACTGACTAAAGATGGAAATGTCGATGCAAAACTTGCATTAAAAGCACTGGAGGATATGAACTTTTTCATAGCCGCAGTACAGGTAGGTGTGACAATTGCAAGTATCGGTATTGGTTGGTTCGGTTCACCGACAATAGAAATGATGCTTAAACCGATTTTGAACAAATTTCCTGAAACTCAGGTATATGTTGCTCCGATTACGGCAATTGTTGCATTCTTAACAGTGACCTTCTTACACGTTGTAATCGGGGAACAGGTTCCAAAATGCATCGCATTACAGTACCCTGAAAAAATCTCATTGTACGTTGCAAAACCAATGAATTTATTCATGATAATTTCAAAACCGTTCGTCTGGATTTTAAATGTTGCCTGCAACGGGATTTTAAGACTGCTAAGAGTTCCTGTAAGTACGGCAAGAGTCGTTCATACAATTGAAGATTTGGACTTGCTTGTTGATACAAGTTATGACGAAGGTGTCTTGAATGAAACGGAAAAAGACATGCTTCATAATATGTTTAACTTCTCTGACCTTACTGCAAGAGAGGTTATGATACCAAGAACGGATATGGTCTGCGTTCCGATTGATATGCCGTTTGATGAATTGAATAAACTGGCAAAAGATAATCAATATACAAGATACCCTGTTTATGACGGAGATATCGACCATATTACAGGCTTAATTCACGTAAAAGATTTGTACTCATTGTCTATTGAAGATAAAGAAACTACAGTCGAATCGCTTCAACGTAAAATTATGCTTGTTCCTGAAACAATGACACTTGACAATTTGGTGAGAGAATTTAAGAAGAACAAAAGCCAGATGGCAGTAGTTGTTGACGAATTTGGCGGAACCTCAGGTATTATTACATTGGAAGACGTTTTTGAAGAAATTTTCGGAGATGTTCAAGACGAATTTGACGAAGAAACAGAAATTGATATTGAAGAAATAAAACCTAATCATTTCCTTGTAAACGGGATGATGAGACTGGATGAACTTGCCGAATATTTTGACCTTCCTGACGAAAAACTGGAAGTTGAAGATGTTGATACCATTGCCGGGCTGGTGGTAAAAGAACTTGGCAGACTTGCAGTGCTAGACGATTTTGTAAAATACGGCGATTTTACTTTCACAGTCAAGGAAATTGATGGTGCAAGAATAACGAAATTACTCGTTGTCCATGAACTTCCGGCACCTGCAACTCCTGAAGACAACTAATAATTCATCTATCTATCGGGTTTACTTTTCGGTAAAAAACATTATGATGAAAATATGAAAAAGATTATTGTATTGTTGCTAGCATTAATATTTTTGTTGCCAATCGGAAACTGTGTGTATTCTGACGATTTTGAAATCTCGGGCGGGGACGATTTGTGGGATAATTGGGATTCTGCTCCAAATAATTACAGAGAGGATAAAAACGTTTCCGACGCAGATTTTGAAAAAACAGTAAAGCAATTAGAAGAAAAAAAGAATAAAAAAATAAGAAAAAAACAAGTTCCGAAAGGCGAAGAATTTCACCAGAGTAACGAAACAGAAATAATTAACGAAAATGCTGATAAAGACAGTCTGCCTGTTATTTGTATTCCTGCCGAAATCCCTGTAGATGGTGGGGTTATACCGATAGGACATTACCAGATAAAAGGGATAAAAGACGACAATGGAAACGTGTTTATTGAACTTTATCAGGCTCATTTTGTGATGGCGAAATTTCCCGCAGTCGAAACAAATGACGATTTTGGTGCGGAAACGATAACTTTTGCCAAATGGCTTCCTGAAGACGAGGGTAAAATAAAAATAATTTTCGGATCTATGGATATGAATGCCTACACGGTTGTTGAAATTAATAAATAAAATTATCACGTAACTTAACTAAAATACGTCTGCATGTTGAAAAAGTGGAGTCTTTTTGATATTATTTGAGTGAATGGACACGATAAAGAAAAAGAGGTAAAAATGTCAGGACACTCAAAATGGGCGAACATTAAGAATAAAAAAGCAAAAACAGATTCACAAAAGGCAGTAGTATTTCAAAAATATTCAAGAGAATTGATTGTAGCATCAAGACTTGGCGGCCCTGATCCAAACGGAAACTTCCGTTTGAGAACCGCTATTGAAAAAGCAAAAGCAGCAGGACTTCCTAACGATAACATTAAAAGAGCAATCGAAAAGGGTTCGGGAGCAGGTGCTGCAGATAATTACGAAGAATTAACATACGAAGGATACGCAGCAGGCGGAGTTGCCGTTGTTTTAGAAGCTATGACCGACAACCGCAACAGAACGGCGGGCGATGTTAGAAGTATCTTTACAAAATTCAACGGAAACCTTGGCGAATCAAACTGTGTAAGTTGGATGTTTGATAAAAAAGGTTCTATCGAATTTGATAAAGATGTTGACTATGAAAAGTTGTTTGAAGCGGCAATAAACCTTGATGCAGAAGACGTAATCGATGAAGAAGATTGCTACAAGGTTATCACTTCTGTTGAAGGTTTCCAATCAGTGGTTGAAGGGCTTGAAGCAGAAGGTTTCAAAAGTTCAAACGCCGAACTTACCAGAATTCCGCAAAACAACATTGAGATTACGGACGTTAAAATCGCAACTTCTGTTATGAGATTGATTGACAGATTGGAAGAACTTGACGACGTTCAAAATGTTTACGCTAATTGCGATATTCCGGAAGAGATTTTACAGCAGGTTGAGGTTTAATTTTGCTAAATAAAATAGAAAAACTTTCAAAAGTTCTTAACGAAGCCTACAGTGAAAGTTCACTGCAGAGTGGACTAAGAACTTTTTTTGCCGATAATTTCGGGACGGAAGATTTTTCTATTGATATAAATAACAAGATATATCTGGAATTTCCTGTCATTGAAGAAAATGAGATAAAGTTTCCGATATTCAAGCACAAGAGAAGTATCGGTTATCTTATTTTTAAAGGCGGAAACAATGAGTTTAAAAAGTTCATCAAATATGCGGCTCCGTTTATTTCGCTCAAGGTTCAAAATATAGTTTTGAACGACAAAATGCAAAAAAACGTGAACTTTCACGAAACGATGAAAAACATTGCAAAGATAATCGAAAGCCAGTACGAACTTAACTACATCATTCCGATTGTCGGCGAAATGATTGACAAATTCTTCACGGATTATCTTTTATATATCTTTTTAAAAGACGAAAATCTCGGCGGAAATATTCTTGCTTGGCCGATGGCTTGTAAGGATGCTAAAATCCTTTCTATTGTTGAAAATTTTGAAAATACGATTTTCACGGAGGATAGAAAAACTCTTGCTCTTCCATTGAAAAGTGAGAGCAAAGAGGTCGGAGTTTTGGTGGCAAAAAGCACAGGGGATAAGATTTCTGATAAAGATGTCGAATATTTAACCCAAATTTCTTCGCAGATTGCAACGACAATAAACAGAGCAAATGTTTATGCAGAGATTCTAAAACACGCAACACTTGATGCTTTAACGGGTTTTTACAACAGAAACCAACTTGAAGAACGTATCAAACAGGAGGTTGCGAACGCAAAACGTCAAAAAGCACCGCTTTGCGGGATTATGACAGATATTGATTATTTCAAAAACGTAAACGACACCTACGGACACGCTGTTGGCGATTTGGTTTTAAAAGATATTGCAAAGATTATCAGGGGTCAGCTCAGAGAATATGATATTGCAGGTCGTTACGGCGGGGAAGAGTTCTCAATACTTCTTCCGTTTACTAAAATTGAGGAAGCCCAAAAGGTTGCGGAACGTTTAAGAACGTCGATAGAAAACAAGGTTGTAGATATTTCAAAAGTAAATCCTGACAGCGAAACCAAGACCATTCAGGTTACAATAAGCCTCGGAATTTACGAAATGCAAGAAAATGATAACGATGAAGATTTGCTGAAAAAAGCGGACAAAGCTTTGTATCAGGCAAAAAATACCGGAAGGAATAAGGTTGTAGTTCAAAATGAGTAGTGTTGAATTTGTATGTAAAACATTGGAGGATACTAAAAAACTAGCCTATAAATTTGCAAAACTTATAGAAAAAGACGGATGTTTTATCAATTTGTACGGCGAAATCGGAGCGGGCAAAACCGCCTTTGTAAAACTTGTGGCAGATGCAATCGGGGTGAAAGAAAAAGTTACCAGCCCGAGTTTTGTAATCCTTAACGAGTATCACAGTGCAAATATTCCTGTTTACCATTTTGACCTTTACAGACTGGAAAACGAAGGGGTGAAAACCATTCTGGACGAATTAAGAGAGTATTCGGAAAGTCGTCAGATTTCGTTTGTTGAATGGGCTGAATTTTCTCAGGATGAAATCCCGTTTAACCACATAAAAATCAATGTAACCTACGAAGATAACGATTACAGAAAGTATTCTTTTGCAGGTTTTGGAGAAGATTGTATAAAAATTGTAGAAGGATTAAAACAGTGAAAATATTAGTATTCGATACCTGTCTTGACAAAATGTATGTTACTTTGGCAGAGGACAAAAAGATTTTAACCTCAAAAATCGTTACAAATAAGGATAACAAGTACCATTCAGCGTTTTTGATATCCACGATAAGAGAGGTTTTGCAAGAAAATAGCCTTACGCCAAGTGATATTGAAGTTATCGGTACAAACATCGGGCCGGGAAGTTTCACGGGGATTAGAGCGTGTACAACTGTTGCGAGAATGATGGCTCAGCAGTTGAATATTCAGGCATGCGGAGTTTCTTCGCTTGAGATTTTGTCAAAGATAAACAAAACCAACAAGCCGACAGTTGTCACCCTTGATGCCAGAAAAAACAGTGCTTATTTGTATTATGAAAACGAAATTAAGGGTGCTGTTCGAATTGAAGAAATCAAGAATTTGCTAAATGGCGGAGATTATTACGTCGTTGCGGACGATAAAATGCAAAAAGAATTTGGCGGAATATCCTATCAGGAGCAGGAATATCCACTGGGAGAAATTCTATCAGAACTTGTTTACGATAAGGTTAGTAAACAACAATGTAAGTGGCAAGAGTTGAAACCGCTGTACATCCAGCCGCCGGGAGTACATGTTGCACCTCAGCCGACCCGATAAAGTAAATATTTGTTAACTTTTCGGCAAAAAAAATTTTTAGGGGTTTTATATATCTCATAATGGAAATTTTGAGAATACAACCAATAGGGAATAATACAAATTTCTCATATAAAAAAGTTGAGAGACCGGTTTTCGCTCCGAAATTATCGAATTCTCTCACTCAGGATTGTTTTGTAAGAAGTTTAAATCCAAGCAGCGTAAGCAATCCAAAGACTGTTGCTCCGACATTTGCAGGCTCAATAATTCCTATGAATTACGAGTTTGAAACAAAATTCACGAGGAAATTTTTCACAAAACTGCTAAAAGAGGGTGTTCCTGATGCGTATTCTGATATTGAAAACTTAATCCCGCTTGAAGAGTTAGATAAACACAGAAATCTCGGAACTTTCAGTAAAAAATCTCAATTGGCGATAAAATACCTGAAAAAATACAGAGAGAGCATGTTTCCGATAGAAAAAGAGATTTTGTCAATTCTTGAAACTCTTTCAAAAAAGCACCCGACAATGAATTTGCAAGAACTTTTACGTCTGAGATATGCCGGTGCGGAGCAGGTTTTAATAAATCAGCAAAGTGAAGTTTTAAACAAAATTAACCTGATGATTAGGCAGTTGCCTAAAAAAGATTTTCTCACAATGCGTAAATTTCTCCAAGAATCTTTCGACAAGATTTTTGCCCAAAATCCGACACCGGAAGAAAGATTTGGCAGAAAAAATTTCCTTGAAGCACTAAAAAAAGTTGATATAGAAGATGTCCATTTCAAGAAAAAGATATATGCAATTGCAGAACAGTTGCCGCAATCGACAAATTCGATAAATGCCTTTATTGTTAAATATTCACAGCCGTACAGATTTCGTTATGACAAAAATAGAGGCGAACTTGTCAAACTTCCGCGAGATTCGCAAGAAATCGGGGAAAGGCTGATGGAACCGTCAATAGCAACTGATGATCACATTCACCCGCAAAAAGAGTTTAAAAAAGAACACCGCGAAAGAGAACAAGGCAAAAAAGAGGCACAAGGTTTGAGTACCTTGAGAGTAACCACTCTTGCCAGCCGAAAAACTAACGAAGCCAAGACAGATACCCCGTTAGATGATTTTATTGTCCAATCCGAATGTAATATTCCGAGTAGACTTCAACACCAGATAGACAGATATATTTATATTTGTGAAAAATGGCATAAATGCGGAAGGTTTGAGGATGCTGATTTATTGGCGGATTATATCGTTGTTTTGAAAAATGAGTATGAATTGCGTTCTGATATTGTAAAAATTGATATTTCGGATTTTGAAAAGAAAATCGCAAAAATTAAAGCGGATAAGGAAGAACATTTTAGCAAACTGAAAACAAGAAAAAACAATCATAATCACCACGAATCTCATAATCACATAAAACGAACAGGCGGGGCAAGCAATTCACATAAAGAACGTTATGTTGATTCAAACGGAAATGTGGTTGAAAACAGAAAAGTTCAAAAACATTCTTCACGTTTTAGCGGATAATTTTTAAAATCACTTGCAAAAATTGAAAAATAGTGTACAATAAAGTGATAACGCAAGTTAAAAACACAAAGTACACAATCAGGAGAAAAACAATGTACGAAGACGAAAAATTAGTATGTGAA
>CAMAGQ010000073.1 GCA_945833895.1 uncultured bacterium | reverse complement strand
AAAAGCTTGTAAATCTTTTAATTCCCCTATGTTATTTCTTATTAAATTTGCAAAGTTTTAAGAAAGATGATAGAATAGGATAGTAGGGTTAGATGATCTAAGAAAGGAGCCGTAATTAAAATGTTAAGAAATGTTAGGGGGAAAAATAATTCCTTTTTGAAATTACTCTCCTTTACAGGTAAACCAGCATTTACTTTGGCGGAAGTATTGATTACGCTGGGTATTATTGGGATTGTTGCAGCAATGACAATACCGTCATTAATGACAAGTGCAAACCATAAGAAAAACAGTGCGATGCTGAAAGAAGATTTTTCCATACTTGCTCGTGTTATGCAAATGGCTCTTGATTCAGGAAAACTTGCGGCTTTAGGCGGCAATGGCAACGACATAGACGAAATGAAAAAATGGTTTAATGATGCACTACTGCCTAATTTGAAGACTGTATCAGTTTGTTATGATGAACCCGGATGCTGGAAGGGAACAGAAAAGACTTTGAACGGTCAAAAAGGTGACTCAGCTTCATCTTCAAAAGGTTGCGGTGAGGCAACAATATCTTTTACGCTATCAAACGGCAGTACAATTTGTTATGATGATTTTAATGGGGAGGTTTTATATAATCGATTTGGTGTAAAATCTCAAATAAACACCAGTAGGAATCTTGTATTCTATGTTGACGTAAACGGTTCAAATACACTTCCAAACGTTTACGGTAAAGATATTTTCTTATTCGTATTTGATTCTGAAACAGATACAATGGTGCCTGCGGGTCGTGACCGTTCAGAAACAGACATTACAAAAGACTGCAGTCTGACAGGTACGGGCAGATTTTGTTCCGCAGTTGCAAAACGTAACGGTTGGACACCGCCGAAATTTTAACGTATCTTATTCAATAAATTTGCCATCAAACAAATCCATAACCATATTCACTCCGTCAGAATGGAATGTACTTGCAGAACCGTTATAATTCTTTTGTTTCTTCATTGGTTCGACATCAGGCTTTGGTTGAGTTTGGGTAACATTTTGGGCAGGTTCAACAGCAGGTGTTTGAGCAACTTGTTTAACAGTTTCAATTGCTTGAACTTCTTCTTTTGCCTGTTCTTCTTTAACCTTTGCACGTTCCGCCGACTTGCTTTCAGCAGGAGTAGGGGCAGGCTTGTCGTCATCTGATGAACTTTGTTCTTTCCTGATTGCGTTGTCCCCAGATTCTGGCTGACGAACAACGATTTTTTGCACCTGCTTACCAAAAACAGCCGTAACCGCTTGAATAATAAACGAATGCTTAGCACCTTCAGGGCCGAATTGTTTAAGCCAACTAGGATTTTTTATTGTAATAATAACTTCTTCTTCCGTAATTTTTACAGGAATTGCCTGCTGTTTAAGAATAGTTCTGGATGGGAAACTTGAAATATTTTCCAAAAGTTTAGCCCATAATAACTTCAAATTATCAGGAGAAGCGGATTTTGAGGTTGGAACATCAACCAGAACTTCCTCTTCAACCGGTTGCGATTTTTTAACATTTTCAACCGCTTGCGGTTTAGCCTCAGATTTTACAGGTGTAATAATTTCAGACTTTTTAACAGGTGAAGGCGGAGTATTATACGGTGATGAATTAACCAATTTCGGTACACCGCCTGCTTCAAGGGTTGATATACGTTTTTGCAAATCCTCAAGTTTTGTGTTTTCGGTAAGATTTGCAAAATCCAAAATCGCAACATCAAGCCACAATTTAGGGTTTGCCGTCAATTTTAACTCTTTTGTATAATCCGCACATTTATCTATTAACGAAATCAACTGATGAGTTTCTATACCTGACACAATGTCAGACAACTGTTTTACCTGCTCTTCATTCAGTTGGACAACAAGATTACTTACTTTTGCTCCGACTGTTTTTAAAATCAAAGCGTTTCTGAAATATTCCAGTAAATTCGACAAAATCTGTGATGGTTCATTTCCCTGATTATAAATATCATTAAGAACAGTAAGTGCATCATTTTGATTAGAAGAGGCAATTGCCTTAAATAGAGCGGTTAAAGATGAAAATGACAATCTGCCAAGCAAATTGTTTATATCATCAACCGAAATTGCTGAGTCTGTTGAATTAAGAACGCTCAACTGGTCTAACAGTGCTATACTGTCACGCATTCCGCCTGCTGAGTTTTGAGCAATATACGTTAAAGCATCATCTGTAATGTTAATTTTTTCACAATCAGCGATGTATCTTAAATGTTTTACAATATCGTCAGTTGTAATACGTTTGAAATCAAACCTTTGACAGCGGCTTTTAATTGTATCAAGAACCTTGTGAACCTCTGTTGTTGCAAGTATAAATATAACATTTTTCGGCGGTTCTTCAAGTGTTTTCAAAAGTGCATTGAACGCTTGATTAGTCAACATGTGAACTTCGTCGATTATATAGATTTTGTAACGACTTTGAACAGGTTGCAGTGCGACTTTTTGAATAATTTCATCAGCATCATTAACAGAACGATTACTTGCCGCGTCAATTTCAATTACGTCAATCGGAATTGAATTTGTAATATTTTTACAGTTTTCACACTCATTACAAGGCGAAACCGTCGGGCCGTTTACGCAGTTCAAAGATTTTGCAAAAATTCTCGCAGTAGAAGTTTTACCTGTTCCACGAGGTCCTGTGAATAAATAAGCATGCGAAATTCTATCCATCTGAATTGCGTTTGCCAGTGCTTTTTTAATATGCTGTTGTCCCACAATTTGTTCAATCGTCTGTGGTCTGTATTTTCTATATAAAGGTATGTAATTCTTATCCATGATAAAATGATTATAACAAATAATAATTTAAAAAGGAGTGTTTATGAACTTAATTAAACCTAAAAAATTAAAAGAGGGCGATACCATTGCTATTATTGCAACTTCAGGCGAAGTCGATTTTGAAAAAATCAAACAGGCAGTCAAATACTTTGAAAACAAAAATTTTAAGGTTGTATTAGGTTCAAATATTCAAAAGTTACATAACGAACTTGCGGGAACGGATGAGGAAAGACTTGAAGATATTCACAACGCATTTCTTGATAAAAATATCAACGCAATAATCTGTGCACGTGGCGGTTACGGTGCTTTGCGGCTTTTAAATAAAATAGATTACTCAATAATTAAAAATAATCCGAAAATTTTCTGCGGATATTCTGATATTACAATTTTGAATGCAATGTTTTACAAAAAATGCGGACTTGTAACTTTTTCAGGTCCAATGGTGCAAAGCGATTTTGCAAAAGAAACAAACAAATTTACTGAAAAATCTTTTTGGAAAGCGTTAACATCTGATTGTATTGAAATAAAACCAAGAAAAGAAAACAGTCAAAATTTTGCTCCAGTTCAGTCAAGGTTGTTCGGCGGAAACCTTTCAACACTTGCAAGTCTTTGCGGTGTGGATTTTATTCCAGATGAGAAATTTATATTTTTCGCAGAGGACGTAAACGAACCAACTTATAAAATTGACAGATATTTTACGCAGCTTCTTAATATTGAAAAATTCAGAAACAACGTTGCTGCAATAGTTTGCGGAGAATTTAGCGGACTTGATAATTTGGAATATTTCAAGAATCTTCTTGATGAAATCAAATCTGACTTAAATGTTCCGATTGTGACCGATTATCCGATAAGTCACTCCCCGCAAAAAGCAACAGTTCCTGTCGGCGGTTGGGGCGAATTGTCAAGTTCCTCTTTAAAAATATCAGATTATTTACTTGAAGATTAAAACATCGGAGGTCGAATTTTCAAGAACTCTCAGGCTGACTGATCCGAGTAAAAATTTTGAAAGTCTTTTGTGATTTTTATTACCGCAAATAATCAAATCGATATTTTTATTTTTTGAATATTTGATAATTTCAGAAGCAGGAACGCCTTGCAGTATATCTTTTTGAAAAACTTCAATACCATTTGATTGAAAAATTCTTTCAAAACGATTTAACAAAAGGTAAGATGCTGTTTCTTGCTTTTTCTGAACGTCTAAAATCCAATCGGAATCGATATTCCCTTCAAGGAAAAGGAAATCGGGCGTTTCGTAAACCGTGATAAGGTGAATATTTTTATTAGAAAAATCAAACGAATCAATCGCCTTTTCTACAACGGCATCGCTTATGTCAGAATTATCAACGGCAAACAAAACATCTTTCTGTTTATTCGCTTCTTTTGAAATATAAACAGGAATTTCGACAGCCTCCGCAATCTCTTGAGAAACCGAACCAAGCCACTTTTGCATGCCTTTTTTACCGTGAGAACCCATTACGATAAAATCATAAGGTGTCTTTTCGCAAACCTCTAAAATACTATCCACAACAGAACCGCATAATTTTAACTTTTCGCCCGTTTTAATTCCATAAGAAGTGAGTTTTGATTCGGCAATATTTAAAATACTGTCTGCCGAATTTGTACACTGAAGTGCAAAATCACTATTTTCTACAGACACTGAATCGGGCAGAAAACTCCAATCTATAACGCATAAAATATCAACAACCGCTTCTTTTGACCAGTTAACAAAGTTTTTTATCGCATTAAAACTGATATTTGACCCGTCAGTACAAAATAAAATTCTCATTGAAATCCTCCTTTTCGAAAACTATAATAATTGTTAAGGAAAATTACATCCGCTGGTAATCTAGGAGTTTTTCTGATATTATTGTATTGTAAATATAATAACTTTCATTAGGATTTGTTATGGTAATGTCGGTTGAAGATAATATAAAATTAAAAAAATATAAGGATTTAATTGAAATAATAGCGAAAGTAGAATATCAAAAATTTTCCAATTCTCACCTAATAGAACTGGAAGAGTTGATGAATATCGGTACTCACGCATTATACATACTGTTTAAAGCAGGGAAACCTGAAAGTTATAACAATTCATACCTTACAACCGCAATAAAATGGGCGATTCGAAACGAAGTCAGAAGACGTTACAAATGGTACTCGTTCAAAAATAAACAACAACTCTCCGAAGAAGATGAAATGACTAACGAAGTTGAGTTG
This sequence comes from uncultured bacterium, assembly GCA_945833895.1. Lineage (GTDB taxonomy): Bacteria > Cyanobacteriota > Vampirovibrionia > Gastranaerophilales > Gastranaerophilaceae > Zag111. Next base: position 3,277 of record CAMAGQ010000073.1, on the reverse strand, counting down.
AGAGCGGAAGTTTATAAAAATATTTTATCAATTGACGAACTTCAAGACTCTGAAATTCCGGCACAGTTCAAATCAAAGGACAAAACTCCCGAAGAAACAATCGAATTTTCTGAACTGAGAACGGAAATCATTGAAGCAATTAAAAAACTGCCCCCTAGAGAACGTGAATTTATTGAGTGTAAATTCTTTCAAGATAAAAAATTACGTGAAATTGCAATAGAGTATAATATTTCACAATCAAGAATTTCAAGGATTATACAGACAGGATTAGACAGAATAAAGAAAGATTTGGCAAAACAGGGGATTATATAAGGGATGAAAACAATATTTGAAAAAACTAACGGAAATGACGGAATCAATATAACAGACAAAAAACTTGATACGAATTTCCTTCCGTCAGAATTGGTTCGCAAAGGTAATATCGGATTACCGCAAGTAAGCGAATTAGACGTAATGCGACACTACAAAGAACTTTCCGACCTTAATTTTTGTATAGAAAAAGGTTTTTATCCGCTTGGTTCTTGCACCATGAAATACAATCCTAAGGTTAATGAATTGCTTGCATCTTTGGAAGGGTTTAATATTCATCCGTCTGTAGATGATGATTTGGCTCAAGGGTCGTTGGAATTGATGCACAAATTGCAAGAGGCACTTTTAGAAGTTACAGGCATGGACGCTATAACCTTACAGCCTTCGGCAGGTGCTCACGGCGAAATGACAGGCATGATGATTGTCAAAAAGTATTTTGATACAATCGGAGAAAAAAGAACAAAAGTTATCATCCCTGATTCCGCTCACGGCACAAACCCTGCAAGTGCCAAGATGAGCGGTTTTGAAATCGTTGAAATTAAATCAAACGAAAAAGGTCAAGTCGATATTGAAGCGTTAAAATCAGTTTTAAATTCTGATGTCGCTGCAATTATGATGACAAATCCTAATACTTTGGGAATTTTTGAAGAACAGGTTGAAGAAATTTCAAAACTTATGCACGAAAACGGTTCGCTGCTATATTATGACGGGGCGAATTTCAACGCTATTATGGGCTACACAAACCCGAAACTAATGGGCTTTGACGTTGTCCACCTGAATCTTCACAAAACTTTTGCAACTCCGCACGGCGGCGGAGGTCCTGGGGCAGGACCTGTTGCGGTTGTTGAAAAGTTGAAAGATTATTTGCCGTCACCTGTTATCGAATTTGACGGAGAAAAATATTACAGAAATTATAATATTAAGCACTCTATCGGCAGTGTGAAAGATTTTTGCGGGAACTTTTCGGTTTTGGTAAGGGCTTATGCGTACATTTTGATGATGGGCAAGAATTTGAAAAAAGCATCTGAAAATGCCGTCCTAAACGCAAATTACCTTAAAGAAAAGTTAAAAAAATACTACGATTTGCCGTACGATGAACCTTGTATGCACGAATTTGTAATAACAGGCGAAAAACAAAAACATGAAAACGGCGTTTCAACACTAAATATTGCAAAAGCACTGATGGACGGGAACGCACATCCGCCAACGGTTTACTTTCCGTTAATCGTACACGAAGCAATAATGATTGAACCGACGGAATCAGAAAACAAAGAAGTTTTAGATAATTTTGCAGAACTTATGATAAAAATAGCAAAAGAATGTTCTGCTAATCCGGAAAAAATACTGTCAGCACCACACTCAACTCCTGTCAGAAAGATTGATGAGGTTACGGCGGCAAGATATCCGGACTTGAAATATACAGATTAGGAATAGAACAATGACAAAAAAAGAACAACAAAAAAGAAAAATATCATTTCCTCACATGGGAACAATTAGTTATGCGTGGGCTGCAGCACTCAGAATTATCGGCTGTGAACCGTATATAGAACCATATACAAGCAAAAAAGCCCTTTCACTCGGTACAAAACATGCACCGGAAGCAATTTGTCTGCCTTATAAATTAATCCTCGGGAACTTCATTGAAGCGATTGAAGGCGGAGCCGATTACGTTGCTATGATTACATCTCCGGGTTGTTGCCGTCTTGGCGAATACGGCAAATGTATCGAAAATGCACTAAACGATTTGGGGTATCATACAAAATATCTTGAATTACAGTTGTATGACGGAATAAATGGGCTTTATAACTTCCTAAAATCTGCAAGCAGCAAGAATAATCCGTTATTATTCACAAAAGCAATTATAATCGCAATTTTGAAAGTTTTTGAACTTGACAGATTGGAAAGTTTATTGTCTTACTACAGAGCAAGAGAGGTTAAACACGGTGATGCTGAAAAACATTACAAAAAGGCTTTAAAAATTATAGACGAAAACGACACAATTTTCGGCTTGAGGAAGGCTCGTAAACTCGTTATTGAGGAAATGAAAAAAGTCGAAATTAACCCTAAAAAGGAAATTCTTCACGTTGATATTACTGGTGAAATTTACGTGGTAAATGATGAGTTTTCAAATCAGGGAATAGAAAAAGAACTTGGCAGAATGGGTGTTGAAGTCAGAAGAAGTTTGACGGTTAGCAGTTTCTTGAAAGATGCAATAATTCCGAAAATTTTCAGAAAAGGCGAAACTCACTTACAGCGTGCCGATAGACTTGCAAAACCTTACCTGATGAGAGATATCGGCGGTGATGCTTTAGAATGTGTATCTGACGTCGCTTATGCTGATGAAAGAGGAATCGACGGTATTATCCACCTTAGCCCGTTCACTTGCATGCCGGAAATTATGTCACAAAACATCTTCCCTGCAATGAGAGAAAATTGCGACATTCCGATTTTGCCGTTAATCCTTGACGAGCAAACAGGTAGAGCCGGTTATATCACAAGAATTGAGGCTTTTGTTGACTTGATGAGAAGAAGAAAAAGAAAACAAAAAGTTGCCGCTAATGTTGCAAAAGAAGAAGTAAAGGAAACATCAAACACTGCACAATAGGTTAAAGTTATATGTTAAAATTATTTAAAGATTGTTTTAAAATAACTAACGATTGTATAATTTTGGTTACTCCGCTTATTATCTTTTTATCGATATTGAGTTGGTATGTAAATTTTGCGTTCAACTCTATTGACGATGCGAAAAAATTACTGCTTGGAGTTGTAACGCTTTTTGTAATGTTTTGCGGATTTTTTGCTTCTTGGATTTACATGATAAAAAAGACAATTACGCTTTCCAAAAAAGTTTATATCTTTGATAATGACAGAGCAAAAGACCTTCAGCAATTGATAATAGCGTTACCAAAAGGTATTGGCAAATTGATTTTGCCGATTATGTGTACTGTTTCAATTTACATTTTTATTT
>CAMAGQ010000072.1 GCA_945833895.1 uncultured bacterium | reverse complement strand
GTACGGGCGGAGTGAAACGAGTCCGGATAGCGAACAAATTGAGCCTACTACTGCGTAGCCGTTTTGGCGGAATGCTGTGAGCGTGGAGTAAATTCAAGACAGGGTTAGGGTGGGTGCTTATTATTTACCGGAATATCTGTTCAAGGACAAGATACTGACTAAATTTTTCAAATCCGTTCACCTACTTTTAAAAACTTAAAACTATTGCGTTTTTATTTTTTATTGTGTATAATGTTTTCAGAGCGGAGGAGTTACGGAAATTTTCTGTATTGCAGTTATCCTCCCGCCGGAAAAGAAAGAGATATACTCTATAGATGAGTAACACAAAATTTAACTACAAGTTTATAAAAGATAATGCAAGTGCAGGCAGTTGGCGTAGAGGTTACGAACTTCATACAAAAGATATGGTGTTCGATAATTATCCTGAAAAAAACTTCTATATGGGGAAGGTTAAAGGGAATTTTCAAGACCACTACAACACTGATTTAATTTTTAAGAAAAACAAGGTTGAGGCACGTTGCAATTGTCCGTTAAAAGAGGAATGGTGTAAGCATGCCGTTGCTGTTGCACTGAAGGCGATTGACGAGCATGCCTACGAAGATTGGCTTGAAACAAAATTCGGCATGGAATTTGATTTTCCTGACGAAAATACGGCACTGAAAGAAGAGCCGCAAGGAAGTTATATTTTCCATTTCAATCCTAAAAGAAAGGCTAATTTCTTCTCAATTCTTGTCCGCTCAAGAGATACGGGAAAAATTGTCCGCCAGATAGAACCTATTTTACGCGGGGTTATTGAAACTCAAAAACAGGATGAAAGTTTTGAACTTAATCCTTCTCAAAAAGTTGAATTATTGATATTCCAGCAGTTGTTGAAAATTTCCCGTCAGGATAAAAAAGCAGGCTGGTACGATATTCCGATTTCAAAATTCGGGTCGATGTTCTTGCTTTTATCAAAGGCAGACGAAGTGCTTGATGAGAAAACCAAAGAAAGACTAAAATTCACAGACGAAGAGTGGAAACTTGTACTGTATGTTAACCCGTCTAACACTCCCGGAACTCTTTTGTTGTCGTTAGAATGGCAGCGTCCCGATATGGAAGATGTTTATCCGTTTGAAGAAGTTCGATATTTTTCAAGACATTTGAAATGGGGCAGATATAAAAATATTATTTTCCCGACAAATGTTGCAATCCAAAATGTTCCGCAAAATATCATTAAATCGTCGTTTACGGATTTGAAAGATTCTGATTGCGGAAAATTTATCTACGAAGAATTACCAAAACTTCAGGAGGTAATGGATGTTGTTGTGGATGAAAAAATTTCAAAACTGATGCTTGAACAACGTCCGCCGATAAATGTTGTGACAATGGGAATAGATTACGACCAATCGCTGAAAGCCTTTTTAGACTTTGAATATGACGGGGTGAGAGTTCCGTATTCAAAATCTTCTGCGGACAAAACTCAGTATATTGCCGTGAAAAAACCTGATGAAGATTTGATTTACTGGGTAAAAAGAAATATTAAACACGAAAACGAGGCCTACGCAATGCTCCTTGCCTGCAAATTTGTTCCGATGCAGACAAACAATCTTGCGTTGGAAAAAGAAACTGCGATAGATTTTTATAATTATTATTTGAAACAAGCAGGCGAAGGCTGGAAATTTGAAGAAAAAGACGACATGTCGTTCTTTAAATTGATGGAACAGCCGTTCAAACTTTGTGCAAAGATTGACTTCTCGGAAGAACAACCTGACAGTTTTGATATAAGTATTTACGGTCAGGCAGGCGAAGAGATTATAAATTTTGACGAAATTTACGAAACCATTCAAAGCGGTGAAAAATACGCACGTATAAGAAGTTTGGGGTTTGTTGAATATCCTGCACAAAATATTTATTCAATGATGAGAGCGTTCAACTCTTTTGACGTATTCAGAAATCCTGACAACAGATTTACCGTAAAAACCTACCGTGCAGGGTTAATCAACGAACTTAAAAACTTGGGAGTTGAATTAATCTTAAGCGACAGATTTAAAACTTTCTGGGAACAAATGTCAACCTTTTCAACAGTCGATGATTTGAACCTTCCTGAAGGTATTAATGCAGAATTTCGTGAATATCAGTACAAAGGTTTCGGCTGGTTGTGGTTTATGTATAAATACGGGCTTAACGGAATTTTGGCGGATGATATGGGGCTTGGTAAAACTTTGCAGGCACTAACAGTCCTGCAAAAAGCCAAAGAAGAGGATGGACCTATGCCGACTCTTGTCATTGCTCCGACTACAGTTGTATTTAACTGGGAATCAGAAATTCAAAAATTCGCTCCGACACTTTCTTGCTTGAAATTACAGGGCGGTGAAAGAAAACAATTCTTTGATAAAATTCCTGAATATGACGTTGTTATAACAAGTTACGCACTGTTGAGAAGAGATATTAAAAAGTTAAAAGACATAAATTTCAGATACGTTATTCTTGATGAATCTCAGAATATTAAAAACGCAACTTCTCAAACAGCACAGGCTGTAAAACAGTTGACTTCTCAACATAAACTTGCTCTGTCAGGTACACCGATTGAAAACAAACTTGAAGAATTATGGTCGGTATTTGATTTCTTAATGCCGGGATTTTTGTTCTCAATGGCTGATTTCAATTCAAGATACGTTAATCCGATTATGGAGCATCAGGACAAAATTGTTGAAAAACGTTTGAAACTTCAAATTTATCCGTTCATTCTCCGCCGTATGAAACGCGACGTTGCGAAAGATTTGCCTGATAAGGTTGAAAATATTGCATACTGCGAATTGACAGATGACCAGAAAGATTTCTACTTACAAGTTCTTGACAGTACAAAAGAAGAATTGTTCAAATCAATTGAACAAAACGGACTTGAAAAGAGCAGATTGTCAATCTTCTCGGCACTTCTCAGAATGCGTCAAATCTGCTGTCACCCGAGATTGTACGATAAAAATAACGTTAAAAATGTTATCTCTTCAGGTAAATTTGAAAAACTTAAAGCAATGCTAGAAGAAATTATTTCGGAAAAACATAGAATTTTATTGTTCAGTCAGTTCGTCGATATGCTTGATATTGTTAAGGCTTGGCTTGATAAATCGGGAATTAAATACGAATACTTAACTGGTAAAACCAAAGACAGACAGGGTGCTGTTGAAAGATTTAACTCAGACCCGACAATTCCGATATTTTTAATCAGTTTGAAAGCGGGCGGAACTGGTTTGAACTTGACCGGTGCGGATTACGTTATCCACTACGACCCTTGGTGGAACCCTGCCGTTGAAGATCAGGCAACCGACCGTGCTTATCGTATCGGACAAACTAAAAAAGTATTTGTTTACAGACTTATCACAAAAAATACTGTTGAAGAAAAAATCCAAAAACTTAAAACAATCAAAAGAAACCTTGTTGACAGCGTAATTTCGGTAGACAGAAATATTACAAAATCGCTTACTATGGACGATATTCGAGAAATCTTCTCCGTTGATTAATGTAAAATTTTGTATAGTAAAATAAAAATCATGAGCAAATTAATTTTTTACGAGTTATTATATAAACGGTGAAAGATGAAAATATTTAGTATTCAAAACTATCAAATCCCCGTAAAAATTAAAAGTCTAAACAAAAAAATAGACTATCTTAATTCTAAAGCCGAAAAATTAATGGAACAAAAGTCGACTGTCACAGGACTTTTGCCAAATTCAATGAGAAAATGCCACGGGACTGATTTGTCTGTTCCGCAAATGATAGATTTAATCCTTAGAAGTCTGCCTTAAAATATACTAGCAAAAAATTTTTCTCCCCGTTTTTAAATAGATATGCAAATAAATTATCTATCCTACAATCCTAATTATTATAACAATTACAAATCGGACAACTTAACTTTTGGTGCAAAAGGCAAACCGTTAAGCCTTAAGTATATAATGGAACATCACAGTCAAGTTATACCGAAACGTGTACGAACTTATGTGCAAGAACTTCTTGACCAAAACGAAAATACTACAGAGTCGTTGTTAAAAATTCATGAAAAATTATACAGACCTATATTGTCGTGTAAAACATTTGCCGATATGATAAAGGCGTATCCTGAATTTAGCGGAGTACTTCCGACTGTTCCGGTGAAAAAATCTTCAGTAAACAGTCCCGGAAGAATGATAGAAAATTTTGGGCTGAATATTTTGCAAGAATATTGGGGAAACCTAAAAACTAAAGATGAAATAGCCCAAATGCTCGGGATGAGAAACAGAAATTCTTTGGAGTTTTCATTGAAAAAAATAAATTTTATAGGGTTTGATACCAGATACAAAACGTTATTGAAAGCATCTGACGAAGCAGGAAACAGAAAAATTGCAGAAAAAACAAAAGCATGGAACAAAGCAAACCCTGAAAAAAGACGCGAATTAAATAAAATTGCAGCACAAGGTTGTAAAACTGACGAATATCGCAAAGCCCAATCACAAAGAATGTATGAATATGATGCAATACATCCTGAACGGAGAGAAAAAATTTCAAAAAGTTTAAAAGGTATGTGGGATTTATGTCCTGAGGTAAAATTGATAATGTCACAATTCAGCCGCGAACAGCAGAATTTTGTTCTAACCGCCCTTGCAAAACAGGCGAAAAAACAACAGATATCTGAAAAGGAAGATTATACGCTCAAAATATTTTATAAAAAATTCTGGACAGCATATCCTCAATTTAAAGATAAATTATCCCTTGCCGCAAAAAAGATTAGAGAAAATAAGGGGTAAATGTATAGAACTCCTGAGAACTCAAAATTACACCGACATTCTGAGGGCGATGATTTTTATTGCCCGTATATTTACCCCTGTCATTCTTGACGAATAATTCATCAAACCCTCTCCCGAATTTCTAAATTCACTCCGTTCATTAAGAAATTCAACCCTCAGCCATACGGCACGCAGTCTCACACGGCTCACAAGTTCGCCGGTTCGGGTAGTGTCCCAATGTGTGAAGGGGATTTATTATTTAAAACCTTATCCCCTTATGCAATTCCGATTTTATTTAATCTGGACAGGCATAATCAAGCAAATAAAGTCATCTTCGCTGTTTGGTTTAAGCACGGTTGCCGACAAACTTGCGTTCAAGCCGATTATGACTTCTTCACTATCAATGTATTTTAATACATCCAAGACAAATTTATAGTTAAACGCTATCAACAATTCTTCTGATGAATACTGAATATCAATCTTATCTTCCGATTTACCTGAATCCGGTGTGTCTGCATACATTGTCAATTCGTTATCAGCGAACAACATTTTCACAATGCTTGTTTTGTCGTTTATCATAACCGAAACTCTGCCCAGAGCCGCAGTCAATTGTGCAACGTTAACGATTGCTTTTTTCGGGGTCTCTGACGGAATTAATTGGTTATATTTCGGATATTGACCGTCTAATAATCTTGAAATCGTAAGCGTTTTTTCTGTTTTGAACACGATTGTAGATTTGTCTTTACAGATTTTAATCATCTCATCTTCAACAAATGAGCCGACTTTGACAAATTCATTCAGTGTTCTTGACGGAATAATCAACTGGATTTGCTCTGTTATATCACTGTTAATTTTTTCTCTTACTCTGGCAAGTCTGTTGCCGTCTGTTGATGCGATTTCAAGAATCCCGTTAGAAAAGTCGCAAACAATACCTGATAACAGGTTGCTGACTTCATAATTTGCTGCGGCAAATCCTGCTTGTCTTACGGCTTTTATAAACGGCTTTAACTCAACATCAAAACATTTTGTTTCATCAATTTCATAGTTGCGAATTTCTGACGGAAACTCACTTGCAGAAATTCCGATAATATCAAATTTTGATTTCTGACAAGAAATGTTTACGCTTGTTCCTCCCTCTTCCACTTCAAAGGTTATAAGGTCATTGTCAAGCTTTGAAACGATTTCCGTCAATTTTTTGGCAGGAAGCGTAATACTGCCGGATTCCTCAACTTGAGCATCAACTGAAGTTATCATGGTTAAAACTGTATCCGTTGCGGTTAATTTTATTGAATTATTGTCGATTGTTTCAATCAGTATATTGTAAAATACAGGTTGAACCGCCTTTTGTGAAGTCGCATTTTCTACAATCTTAATCCCGCTATATATATCATCTTTTCTGACAATAAATTTCATTTGATTACTCCTTAATATATTTATCCTTATCCGTATTATAGGATAAATAATCAAAAAAATAAACAATTATGAATATGTGTAAAGGTTTTTGGGGGAATTTTTCTGCTAAGAACTTGTATCTCTGTGAAATTTTCGTATTTGCTCGGTCAATTCACTCGAAAATTTTATATTTTGCAATGCCATGTGATATTTTTTCAGGTTTGCAATACTTTCTGATTCGTCAAGTAAATTCCTCTCAGGTTCAGATTTAACGTTATCTTTTACTTTTTCAAAATCTGTTTTTGCTTCTTTGGCAAGAATTTTTGCAACCACTTCATCCAAGTCACTTCCACCAACCCCGTATTTTGAGGCAATTTCGGCAACCGATTTACCTTGAGGGAATGTATAAAGCCAATTAACGGAAAGCCTGTCGCCTTGTCCGACGTGCAAAACTCCTTTCTGGTGCGGAGTGTACATTATATCCTGCTTGAACGGACTATGCCCTAACCCGACAGCGTGTCCGATTTCGTGCAATATTGTATGATAAACCTCGCCTTCGTCCATATAATCTGCGTGAACAAGTCCGTCAGTCAACCCGATAGAAACTTCCGCACTGTAAAGCCTGTTTGCTTTGTCATAATGGAAATAACAGTAGCCCAAAGCCTGCCGCTCTACTCGTTTCCATTCAATATTTACATTTGAACTGTTTAGGTTATCGACAATAACGAATGAAACTTTTCCGTTTGAAACCTTGTGCCATTCATCCATTGCACGTTTTACCAAACCTCTGTACTTGGCATCCTGTCCGCGTTTTGAGTAGAACTTCATCGGGGCAATATAAACCTTCAACGGCATAAAACTCCAACGGATTAATCGCCCGTTTTTAACAGATTCTTGTAAATAAGTTTTTTTCTCCATATTTTTATTGTATAATAAATTGTAATATAAGAAAAGTGAGTTACTACAAAATAAATACAGACTAAGGAGAAAAAACATGGGTATGAATTTAATGAACATTATGAAAACTGTTCAAAAAGCACAAAGTAAAGCAGTTGAAGTTCAAAAAGAATTAGAAGATTTGGAAATTACCGGTGTTGCAGGAAACGGTTCAATCAAAGTTATTTGCAACGGTCAAGGCAAATTCAAATCAATTAAAATTGCACCGGAAGCAATCAACCCTGAAAACCCGTCTTCAGTTGATTCTGATTCAATCGAAATGCTTGAAGACCTAATCACATCGGCAATGTCACAAGCCAACGAACAATCTTCAAAAATTATGTCAGAAAAAATGAAGAAAATCACAGGCGGTATAAGCATTCCGGGGCTTAATTTCTAATGATTTATCCAAAATCGATAGCATCACTAATTGAGCATTTTCAAAAATTTCCTTCAATAGGTCCGAAATCTGCTCAACGTATGGCATTTTATCTACTCAGAATGCCTATGGCTGATGTTGAAAATTTTGCAAAAGCAGTGATTGAAGCAAAACAGAACACTCACACGTGTGAAGTTTGTTTCAATCTTTCTGCGCAAAGCCCTTGCGAAATTTGTTCTTCCCCTCAACGTGACAGGTCGGTAATTTGTGTTGTTGCAGAAACCAAAGACCTTATTGCAATTGAAAAAACGAACGAATACAAAGGGTTATACCACGTTTTGCAAGGGCTAATTTCTCCAATGGACGGAATTGGTGCTGATGATATCAGGATAAAAGAACTGTTAAACAGACTTACAAACGAAGAAGTAAAAGAAATTATACTTGCCCTAAGCCCGTCAGTAGAAGGCGAAGCAACAAGTTTATACCTGACAAAATTGATTAAACCGTTTGGAATAAAGGTTTCCAGAATTGCCTTCGGACTTCCTGTCGGTGCGGATTTAGAGTATGCCGACGAAATTACTATCGCAAAAGCAATCGAAGGCAGACACGAAATTTAACAAAAAAAACCTGACTTCAAAAGAAATCAGGGAAAAATTTGTAGGGGAAAAATTAAATTGGAGTTAAAAAACTTTTTATGCGATATGCAGTAATTGCTTATTATAACTTGCAATGAAGTTCATTTGCTGAAATAATAAATCTGACCTGTCAACAAATGGTTCTTGCGGTGCAACTGCTGTAGTCACTTGATTTTGATATATTTCACTTAATTTTTTGTCTAATATTTTTAAATTTTTAATAGCCATATTTTACTCTCTCATCTCT
>CAMAGQ010000071.1 GCA_945833895.1 uncultured bacterium | reverse complement strand
GATTTGTTATTCTGCCCCCTCCCGAATTTCTAAATTCACTCCGTTCATTAAGAAATTCAACCCTCAGCCAGAGTGGGAGGGTTAGGGTGGGTGCGAACTATTTCATAATCGCTTTTACTGCATCAATAACTCTTTGAGCCGCTTGTTCAGGTTTTAACGTTTCTTTTTCGCCTGTTTGACGGGTTACAAATTCAACATTACCGTCTTGAATAGTTTTACCGACAGTAATTCTATAAGGGAAACCAATCAAATCGGCATCTTTGAACTTAACCCCCGGTCTTTCGTCACGGTCATCAAGAACTGCCTCAACACCGTTTGCCAAAAGGTCTTTGTATAATTTTTCCGCAACGCTCATTTGAAGTTCATCTTTTGTACTTACAGGCACAACGATTACGTGATATGGAGCGATTGCCAAAGGCCATTTAATACCCCATTCGTCGTGGTGAGCCTCGACAGCAGCCGCTGCGGTTCTTGTTACACCGATTCCGTAACATCCCATAATATAAGGTTTTGCCTTTCCGTCAGCATCCAAGTAAACTGCGTTCATCGGTTTTGAATATTTAGTACCGAGTTGGAAAATATTACCGACTTCAATTCCTCTTGTAACTTTTAGCGGTTTTCCGCATTGCGGACAAAATTCACCTGCTTCGACAAGTCTGATATCTGTTACAATCTCAGGTAAATCCAATTCGGAACCGAAATTTGCACCCACCATGTGAACATCGTTTCTGTTTATGCCGACAACAAAGTTTTTCAATTCTTTTACTGATTCATCGGCAACAACCGTAACCTTGTTTTCGCCATATTTTGCGATAGGCTTTTTGTTTTCGTCAACAGGTCCGATAAATCCCGGAATTGCATTAAATCCGTTTTCTGCCATCATTTCTTCAATTTCGCCTGATGTCGCAATTCTTATATCAATTCCGCCGACAGCGTTAAGAAGTTTTGTTTCTTCAACCTGTTTATCACCTCTGATTAGGGCAAGTACAGGCTTTTTATCAACAATATAAACCAAGGTTTTTAGAATTATTGACGCAGGAATATTGAGATAGTCGCAAAGTTCTTCAATTGTGTGAGTGTTTGGAGTATCAACAACTTTTGCACAATCAAAATCGCCAACGGTTTTAGCCTGCGGTAATTTTGACACTGCGTGGTTTGAATTTGCCGAGTAATCACAACTATCGCAATAGAATACATCGTTTTCACCGGCATCAGTGTCTGTAATTACCATAAACTCGTGAGAAACGCTTCCGCCGATTGCCCCTGAATCAGACTGAACTGCTTTTGTTTCCAGTCCGCAACGGTTAAAGATTCTGGTATAGGCTTCCCACATATTCTTATATTCTTTATCAAGTTCTTCCTGACTTGTTCCGAAACTGTAAGCATCCTTCATAATAAATTCTCTGCCTCTAAGCAGTCCGAAACGAGGACGAACTTCATCTCTGAATTTTGATTGGATTTGATAAAGGTTTGCAGGTAATTGTTTATATGATTTTAGAACATCACGGGCAACAGATGTAATAATTTCTTCGTGAGTAGGTCCAAGGCACATTTCACGGTTGTGTCTGTCACGTAAGCGCATAAGTTCTTTTCCGTAGGCTTCCCAACGTCCTGACTCAACCCATAATTCTTTTGGCTGAACAAACGGCATTAACAATTCTTGAGCACCTGCGTTATCCATTTCTTCTCTGATAATATTTTCAACTTTCTTTAATACTCGCCACATTAGCGGTAAGTAATTGTAAACTCCGGAGGTCAATTTTCTAATATATCCGGCTCTTGCAAGCATCTTGTGAGAAACAACTTCGGCATCTGACGGAAATTCTCTCAGTGTTTGCACAAATATTTTTGACATTTTCATATTCTTATTATCCTCATATATCTCTTTCAATGATTTTATGTTAGCACAAACATAGTTATTTTAATTTACTCAATTCATCTTTTACTCTTGAAAGCGGGATTGACAAAGTCTTGTGATTTTTAATCGCACGTTCCAAATACTCACGGCAATCAGGGTTTTGTGCTTTTTTGTAAGTAATATAAGCAAGATAATCTAAATCACCCGTTTCTTCACACTGGGAAACTGCCTCATTTACGGTATTCATTGCACTTTCATAATCTTGTAATTTCAAAAGCACTCTGATTAAAATTTTATACGCTTCAATATCGTAAGGATTTAACTCGATAGTTTTTTGCAGATTTTCAACCGCACCTTGAATATTTCCCGTTTCATTGTCAATAACAGCAAGGTTATAATAAGCCCAACTGTAATCAGGCGACAACTCCAAGACCTTGTTAAACTTTTCTCTTGCCGAGTCCAAGTCGCCAAATTCCTTGAAAATATTCCCGATATAAAAATGTGCATAGATGTCAGAATCGTTAATATCAATGGTCATTTGAAAGTTTTCCATTGCTTTTATATAATCGTCCGTCTTAAAATAAATCAGTCCGAGGTTAAAATAAGTATTAGAATCCTGCGAATCCTCTTGCAAAATCTTTTCAAAAAGTTCTATTGCCTTCGGGTACTCCTTCAATTCCATATAGACTAGCCCAAGATTGTATATCGCATCAATTGAATCGGGTGAAATTTCCAGTGCTTTCAGGTAAGAGTCTTTTGCTTTATGAAACTCTTTCAACTTCTCGTAAACTATGCCGAGATTGTAAAAAATTCCGTCATCATCTTTAAAATTTCTTGATAAGTACAAAAGATGCTGTAAGGCTTCCTCATTAAAGCCAAAATCCATAAGAAGAACAGCGAGTTTTCTTCTGGCTTGAAAATTACTGCTGTCCTCTTTTATTATATTTTGTAGTTCTTCTATTCTATCTAATTTTGACATTTTGTTTAATTTATTTGTTAAATCACCGGAACATCAATCGGGTCAACGAGAATAACATTCAGGATTTCGTCTTTTGCAATATTTACGTGCTTACCTTTCTTGATTAAATCGGCAATACTTCCGTAAACAAAGTAACCTGCAGTACCGAAAGCCCCGCCAAACGCACTGATTGGAACTGCAACATATTTCCAGCCCGAGTCATTTGTAACATCTTCCGCCCAGGAGATACTGTTTTTAGTAATATCACCTGATTTTGCACAGGTTTGTTTCCAGGCATCGCCATAACCTCTGGTTGTCGTAATTCCGCCGTCAAACGTCATATCAGTTCTGCCGACAACGTTCAAGGATAAAGGCAACTGTCTGCCGTTCGGAGTTACCACGTGGTCAAAGTTCATATATAAAATTGCACCCTTTGACATTCTTTTAGGCATTTGAATTGCTTTTATGTCACCTCTGATAATAGAGCCTGCAGGCAAAATCACATCATCATCTGTTGTCTGGTCAGAAACCAACATCGCTGAAAAACTGTTACCTGTAGAATTTGTTGAAGTATTGACAGGATTCAACATTTTTAACTGTAAAGCAGTTCCCGCAGGCATTCTTTTGGTTTTTGCGTTTCCGTTAAACGGTGCAGCCAATGACATTTGAACGCTCATTAACAACGTTAGTATTATTGCAAATATTTTTGATTTCATGATTATATCCCTCTTTTCTTTAGTAGTATTTTACCATATATTGTAAGTTTTGTTAATATGTTACGAATTAAAAAGTTAATAAAAAAAAGCCTCAAAAGAGGCTGATTAAATTAAGAATAGCTGGAAGTATGAAAAAGATTACTTATATTAAAATAAATCCTAATACTTTTTGGAATTGGTTAACAGTTGGATATTTTTATAGAAAGCAGGGGAATAGTTTGTGAAATTTTGTGTATAGTTTGAAAAATTAACTTGGTTATTGTATCATTACTTTATTAAAATTTATTTGGATTATGTATTTTAAACTTAAAGAAAGGATATGTTATGGAAATTTTAGATAAAGCGGATATTGGTGTATTTGGCGGTTCAGGCTTTTACAGTTTTTTGGAAAACATTGAAGAAGTAAAAGTTGACACTCCGTACGGTGAAACAAGTGACAGCGTATTTATCGGCAAAATAGGCAACCACAGAGTTGCGTTTATGCCACGACACGGAAGAAATCATTCAATTCCGCCGCATTTGGTAAATTTCAGAGCGAACGTTTGGGCTATGAAACACCTTGGTTGTAAACGTGTAATTTCTCCATGTGCAGCAGGAAGTTTACAAAAAGAAGTAAAACCGGGTGATTTTGTTATCTGTGACCAGTTTGTTGATTGGACAGACGGAAGAAAATCAACATTCTACGAAGGACCTGTTGTCCAGCACCCGTCACCTGCCGATACTTATTGTCCTGAATTGAGAAATCTGGCAATAAAAACAGGTAAAGAATTAGGTATTACAATTCACGAAACAGGAACAGTCGTTGTAATTAACGGCCCACGTTTTTCAACAAAAGCGGAGTCTGCATTTTTCACAAGACAAGGCTGGCAGGTTATTAACATGACCGCTTTTCCGGAAGCATACCTCGTTAAAGAATTAAATATGTGTCCTTTGAATATTTCATTGATTACGGATTATGATGCAGGATTGGTCGGAGATGTTCCGCCGGTATCTCACGAGGCTGTTATGAAGGTATTTAACGACAATGTATCAAAACTGAAAGCCTTGTTGTTCTCTATGATTGAAAATATTCCGCAAGAGGCTGATTGCTGCGAATGTGGTAAATCTGCAAATCTGGATATATAATAACGACAAAAAGGATTTTTTATGAATAGATTTATTCTGATTTTAGATAGAATTGTAAACCTTTACATGTATTATGTAGGGATAGCATGCCTGTTGTCTTGGGTTCCGAATATAAATCCGGATTACCCGTTTTTCCACTTTATATTTCTAACATCAGGATTTTATATTCTACCGCCGTTTCTAGGTTTTTTGTTTGCTCCAATTTTAATAATGACACTCTGTGCTCTCATATCGGCAGGCTTGAATAAATTATTCCTAAAATTGAACAAAAATAAAAAACCTCAAATTATCGTTCTGTCACCTGAAGAATTTTTCGCAAAAATGGAGCAGGAGAAATTGAACGAAGATACAAATAAAGATAAGGAAGAAAATAATGATAGCAATTAAAATTCTTGAAGCAATCGCAAATTGTTTCTATGTATTTTTGTTAATGATATTTGTCAGATGTCTGTTGACGTGGTTCCCGTTCGTAAACTGGGAAAACCCTATACTCAAGATGCTGAGAGTTTCGACAGATTTATATTTGGATTGGTTTAGAAAATTTATTCCGCCTATCGGAATGTTTGATATTTCACCAATGATTGCAGGATTTGCACTTATTATACTGAGAAATGTTGTTCTGTATGGTGCAATATTCTTGTTTAGTGCATTAGGATTGTTAGGATAAAAGTATGAAAATTGTAATTTACGGAGCTACAGAAATAGGCTGTTTGCTTGCTACAGAGTTCTTTGAAGACCATGACATCACAATAATCGACAAAGAAGAAAACAGAACAGAAGAGTTTGACAAACTGGATATAAGTTTTATTCAAGGAAGTGCGGCAGATATTAACATTTTAAAAAATGCTGATATTGTTAATGCGGACATCTTTATCGCATGTACTGTTTATGATGAAGCAAATATAGTAGCTTGTCTTGCGGTTAAAAAAGTCAGCGGAATAAGGACAATCTGCTTTGTATCTAAATCCGAATATCGAAACGCACTGTTAATCAACAACAATACGGATTATTTAAACGATTTTTATATTGATTACGTTATTTGGCCTGAAGAACTTCTGACTCAGGAACTTTTCAGAATTGTCACGGTTGCTCACGCACTCGATGTTGAGAATTTTGCAGACGGGAAAGCAAGACTGCTT
This sequence comes from uncultured bacterium, assembly GCA_945833895.1. GTDB lineage: Bacteria > Cyanobacteriota > Vampirovibrionia > Gastranaerophilales > Gastranaerophilaceae > Zag111. Next base: position 2,574 of record CAMAGQ010000071.1, on the reverse strand, counting down.
GAATACAAAGTTAAACCTGATTCCGTTCTTGTAGGTAAAATGGTTAAGGATTGCGGATTTACAAGAGATACAATCATCGTAGGCATAAAACGCGACAGCCTGTTGTTTATTCCAAACGGCTTAACAGAAATCAACGCAGATGATAAATTGATATTTATGGGAACTTCGCACTCACTGGATATCCTTGCAGGTACATTTTTCCACGAAAAAGAACAGGTTAAATCCGTTGCGATTATCGGCGGCGGTAATGTAGGTTTTATGCTAGCTCAAAACCTTGAAGATATGAAAATCAAAACAAAAATTATCGAAAAGGACTACGAAAGATGCGAATTTCTATCCGAGCAATTATCTAAAACCCTTGTTATTAACGGTGACGGCACTAACTTGAAACTTCTTGACGAAGAAGAAATCGGAGAAAGTGACGTAGTTATTGCGGTTACAAACAATGATGAAAGGAACTTGTTGTGTTCACTGCTGGTTAAACAACTCGGAGTAAAAAGAGTAATTTCAAGAGTATCGAAGGTTCTTAATATCCCGTTGTTTGAACGTGTCGGAATTGATATTGCCGTATCATCAAAAACCTCCGCAATCAACGAAGTCAGAAACGACATTGATGAAACTAATGTCGATATTCTTGCACTTGTTGAACAGGGTGAAGGTGAAGTTCTGGAAATTTTATTAAACGATGAGTTTAGCGGAAAATATATCAAAGATTTGAGATTTCCTGCACCTGCAATCGTCGGAATTATTCAAAGACATTCAAACGTCATAATTCCAAAAGGTGATACAAAATTGAACTTCGGCGATATTTTGATTATTTTCACAAAGGCTGAAAACGCCGACAAGGTAAAAGAATATTTTAAGGTGATGTAAATAAATGCGTTTTAAGTATGTAATAAGAGCATTAAGTATAATATTAAAAGATTTCGGACTGGGGTTATTTATACCGGTCTGCGTATCTCTGTATTACAAAGAATATTCAATGATTTTACCGTTTGTTGCCGCAGGGCTTTTCTCATTGTTGGGAAGCATGCTGTTGCAAAAATGTTTTAAACTTACTGATGTCGAAGATTCCCTAAATGACATCAAACGCTCGGAAGCCTTGCTGGTTGTGTCTTTATCGTGGATGGTAATATCCGTTATTGCGTCAATTCCTTATATGATGTCAGGCATGAACGTTATAAACTCGTTATTTGAAGCGGTTTCAGGAATCACAACTACAGGTGCGACGATATTACAGAATTTTGATATTCCAAAGACATTGTTATTCTGGAGGTCGTTTACACAATGGTTAGGCGGCATGGGAATTATCGTACTTTTTGTTGCGATATTACCACAGTTTGCTGTTGCAGGCAGACAGATGTTTTTTGCAGAAGCTCCCGGACCGACTGAAGATAAATTTACACCAAGAATAAAAAATACAGCATCTGTTTTGTGGATGATTTATGCAGGTTTAACCGTACTTTGTGCGTTTATGTTGTGGCTTGCAGGCATGCCTGTATTTGATTCGATATGTAATGCTCTATCTACGCTTTCGGCAGGTGGATTTTCGCCTAATTCGGAGAGCATTGCGGGGTATCATTCAAATGTTATTAATTGGATAATTATAATATTTATGTTTATTTCAGGTACCAGTTTTGTATTGCAGTCAAAAGTGCTTGCTAAACGCAAATTGTCACTATTTTGGAAAAGCGAAGAATTTAGATTTTACACCTTCGGAGTATTCATAATTTCAGCAATATTGGCAATAATTCTTTTTGTTGAACAGAATTACTCAATCTTCCACTCAATAACCGCAGGGTTATACCAAACACTTGCGTTATGTACTTCAACGGGTAGTGCGAGTGAAGATTTCAAACTCTGGACATTTGATGCTAAAATCATGCTGTTTATTGCAATGTATATGAGTTCTTGTGCGGGTTCTGCAGGCGGCGGTATTAAAATTACCCGTTTAATCATCATTATGAAATTTATCAAAAACGAATTGTATAAAATCCTTCACCCGAAAGCGGTTATGTCAATAAAAATTGACGGAAAGGTTGTTCAGCCTGACGTAATCAGACAAACTTTGTTTTTTATAATGTGTTTTATCGGACTTCTTGGAATTGCGTGTATTTTAATTGCAATCATTGAAAAAGATATTGTACTTGCACTGTTCAGTTCAATTTCTGCAATCGGCGATATCGGGCCTGCAATAGGTCATAAAATCGGCCCAATGGGGAATTTTTCGGAACTTCATTACCTGTCAAAACTTATACTTATTTTTGAAATGTTAATCGGACGTCTGGAAATCATTCCGTTTATCGTAATGTTCCACAAAGACTTTTGGAAATTAAAATAGATAAATTATATTCTTGTCATCATGAGGCTTTAGTCGAAGGATCCCTGACAAGTTTTGCAGGGGATTCTTCGGTCGTTTCACTTCCTCAGAATGACGATATTTTGTTTTTATCAAGGATAAAATTTATATATTTACTCAAATGTAACAATATGTAAAGATGATTTGCAAAGGCTGAAACCCAGTTATAATGCCCTATATGATATGATATGATATGATGTGGTGGGGCGGGGCAA
>CAMAGQ010000070.1 GCA_945833895.1 uncultured bacterium | reverse complement strand
AACATATCCGACTTTGAACCAAAATGCCGCAACAACTGGCACATTCATCACGCAAAACAAGGCGGAGGGCAAATGCTTATTGGGAAGAGGTTATTATCAGGAATGGGGCAAAGAACCGATAGAAATGAACCCGGGTGATGTCATAAATATTCCGGCAGGGGTAAAACACTGGCACGGTGCAGCACCTGACAGCTGGTTTTCACATATCGCAGTGGAAATCGACGGAGTCGAAACATCAAACGAATGGTTTGAACCCGTTTCAGATGAAGAATACGGAAAATTGAAGTAAAAAAACGAAAAATTTCACACCTGCCTCTTCAGCAAGTTAAGAGAGGAGGCAGTGTTGTATCCATCTTAATTATTTTTAAAATTAAGGAAAAATTTTCAAATATCATCTTTTTGCACTAGATTAAATGGTTAAAAATATGTTACAATTAGACTATGGAATGTCCAAAATGCGGAGCTGAAATTGATAAAAGTGCTTTAGTATGTCCGAATTGCAAGAAGGTACTAAAGATTATTTGCCCTGTTTGTAAAACTATTAACACCCAAAATACATGCAAAAAATGCGGCGAAGTTTTGGTTACAAAATGTGCAAAGTGCGGAAAAATCAATCTTCTTAAAAATAAAAAATGCGTTAAATGCGGGTTTTCCAACGAAATAAGTGCGGTATTAGGAGAATCAAACACTGATACTTTTGCGGTCGTGAGAATTGATTTTCCGAACAGTAACGTCGTTAAATCGAAATTGGGTTCAACTCAATTGTATCGCAAGTTTATGGCTAACATTGACGCTATGATTAATTCTTATGTTCAATCGTTGAACGTAAGACGCCAAATCATAAAAGGCGATACTTATGTAATTCGTTTTTGCAAAGATTATACATTCAGTTCCTCTGCCAATTCGGCAATTCAGGCAACTATTGAACTCGTAAACCTTTTCACCAAGGTTAACATCAAACTTTTAAAGAAAAAAGGCGTTGCTTTAAAATGTAATTTCGCCATAATGAAGCGTGATGCTGATAAAAACCCTTACGATTTAGATATCGGTTTTCACGCCAATATGGTCGCCAAGAGCGAACAACTGGACTTGAAAGCAATGGAATCGTTTCAGGTTATTACTGATGAATCTTTTTATGATATTTACAGCGAACACTACAAGTTAGAAACCTTGAATGCGGCATTTCTCAGCGGACAAATGAAGAGATTTTTTGAAATTGATATCCGTCAATTTGTAAACGTCGGCGAACTTTTGAAAAACGAAACACAAAAAGAAGAAGAATTTGACGAACCTGAAATTCCTATGTTTGTTCAATCCGCTCTTGTGGATCAGGAAAAAGTTACAATGGATGTTCTGGCGGAAGAAAACTCGCTTGCGGATGATGAGATTTACAATCTTGATGTTATAGATTTTGAAGAGATAAATTGTGCGTTTATGAAAGTTGAGGGAATGAATGTCTTTGATGCTGTTATCAGAACACTGCAGGAAGTTCCCAAAGGGGTTCTTGCCCTAAAGGCTTCCCCGATATACCAGCCGTATACCCTGAAGTTACTCTCTGCTGTTGACGAACTCGGAATTTACGAAAACATCATCCCGATAACCTGTCACGATGATATGAAGTATTCCCCATTCTCTTTCTTTAGAGATTTAATATCATCAGTTTTTCACTATACGGTTTCTCAAAAATTGTTTGACTCTAACGATTTTTCTATGTTTGCTAATGTTGATACCGATGGTTTGGTTGAAGATTTGGTTAAGTTAAACCAACGGCCAATGCAAAATATGGAAGAAACACGCGAACAGTATTGTAATGTCTTTGTGTCAATGCTGCAGGCTATTCCGAACACACTGCTTTATATCGAGAATTTTGAAAAAATTGACGAAAGTTCGCTTTACGTATTAGAAAAAATGTTTGATTACATAGAGGAATTGAACATAAGTTATTTAATTTCTTACGACAAGGATTATTCTCTGCATAAAAAATTCCATTTCTTGTTATCCCGTGATTATTACACGGAAATTGTCCTTGCTCCGACGCCGTTCCAAACTATTGTCAACGCTGATTACAACTTCTATAAAAACATACTGACAGATTTTTATTTCCAAAGAATTGCGAAATATGCCTGCGGAAGCACATTATTTCTAGATTTTGCAATCCAATACCTGCTTGAATCAGGTGTTTATGAATACGCCGAAGATTCTATCCAGATGGTTAATCCGAAAACAATAATTATTCCGTCAGGTCTGGATAAACTGATTAAGCGAAGGCTAAATTTATTGAAAGACAACGAAGAAAGCATAAGATTTTTAACTATGATTGTTTTACTCGGAACACGTGTTGATGAAAAAACAATCCAATCACTCGGTATTAAAAACTGGCAGAAAATAGGTGAAGAACTTGCTCAAATGGGATATTTATACTCATACAACAACTGCATTTATTTCCCTAATTACAATATTTTGAGAAAAGCACTACTTGAAGTTATTAAGCCGAACGACCTTGTTGCGGTTTCCAACGAACTGTTTGAAAAAGTCTTTGATGATTCTATGCCTGCACCTGTTAAGACATTCTTCTACGACATACAACAAGACCACGAAAAGGTTATCTATGAATGGGAAAGCCTTGCAAACATAAACCTTGCAATGGGTGATTTTTCATCCTATTTGAATTGTTCTGATGAAATTATGAAATGTTTGCAAAAATATGGCGATACATGGACTCAAGAGGATTTAGAAAAGTATCAGATTTCACTATATGAAAATGTTGCAGACAACATGTTTGAATATAAACCGTCAGAAACCCTCAATATTGTGACGACATCTTTGAAATACTTAAAACAGAGCGGCAACCTTGATAAATATGTTTCTTTATGTTCAAAAATGATACAGGGTGCAATGTTTGAGGGTGATTATTTATACGCAATGGATTTAACGCACAATGTTTTATCCTCTCTTGAAAATGCTTCAATCGACCCGGCATCTCCTGATTTTAACTTGAATTTCCTTGTAATGTCGATACTTTACGTAAAAATATTATTCCATATCGGTGCTTACGGAGATTGTCTAGATATCGGTTACAATGTTTTGAATGTCTTGGATTCCGATAAGTTAAACACTATAAAATATACAATAGTTACAAAAGAAGAATTGGAATTTTTAATCTCGGAATGCGTTGGAAATATCGCACTTGTTGATGTTGTGACAATGAATGAAGATGTCGGTGAATTTTTAAATATTACAAGTAAACTTCTGAAATTTATTCCGAAAAAATATGCAATATTTAAACAATTACAAAACTTGATTATGGGTGAAAAAGTTTCAATAAACCCTGAAATGATGAGCGATAATGACATTTTCTCATCATTAACTTACCATATAATCCAAGCGTTTTTATCTTGCAAAGATAAGCCTGAAGACTTTGCCAAAACTATGTATAAAGCAAAACTTATTGCACGCTCTGCTATGCTTTATTCCGTAGAACTTTTTGCAGATTTAATGATTGCTTACGCTTATGTTGAGTTAAATTCGTTTGAAAAAGCATACTCTATTTTGATAAAAATTATCAAAACCGCAAAAGATAAAGGTTTAAATTCAATTTTACATCTTGCATGGTACATCTTGAGCATTCAATACATAAATGAGGGCAAATACGAACTTGCCTACGGAGTTTTGAATAATTCGATTATTCAAATGGATAAAAACGGCGTAATCAGCGAATACTTAACAATGCTTGATAAAGTTAACATGTATAAAGTTATGATGTGTATGGATTCTAAAGAGCAGGCACAGATTTGTATGAATCAGGCATCTTATATCGTTCAAAAATACGGACTGAAATTTAATTTGAATATTGACATTAAAAAAATTATGTTAGAAAATCCAATTAGTAACGAAGAGAGAAACACAACGACAGAAAATATCGAAGAAAATGTATCAGACTCAAATGAAGGCGGCAATAAAATGCCAAAACCTAAATTTGAAACTGACGGGGAAGTTGTGGATCCGTCGCAATTTTTCTCATAAGATATAATTTCAGTCGGTTCAGAAAGAGAGGAAAAATGAAGATATTATTTGCATCTGCTGAGGTTGCACCTTTTTCAAAAGCAGGAGGACTTGCTGATGTCATTGGGAGTTTACCGAAAGAATTGGAAAAAAATGCAGAAATTGCAATTTTTACCCCTCTGCACGGCTGTATTAATCAAGAAAAATACGGCATAACCGAACTTGAAAATTCTGAAATGTGGCTGACTTTCGGCAGTCAACCGCACAAGTTTAATTTATATATTACAAAATTACCGGGAACAAAAATAAACGTATTTTTTGTAAAAAATGACTGGTATTTTTCTTGTTTCAAAGAGGTTTACCCGAAATATTTAGACCCTCGTTACGAACACGAAAGATATATTGCGTTTTCACTTGCCGTTATGGAATACGCAAAGGCACTGAATTTCAGAGCCGACGTTATTCACGCAAACGACTGGCACACGGCAATGATTCCGATGTATTTGCACTCAAATTATAAATTTGACGAATTTTGGTCACATACAAAATGCGTGTTTGAAATTCACAACCTTGCATATCAGGGTGTTTGGTTTCCTGACGTGATAGATTTTGCAAATATGAGAAGAGATATTGTCTATAACGAATGGGGCTGCGAACACTACGGAATGGTAAACTGGATGAAAGGTGCAATGCAGTATTCTGACAGAGTTGTTGCTGTATCTCCGACATATTCCCGCGAAATTCTCGGTGCTGAGTATGGCGAAGGAATGGATTATACTCTGAGAGGAATACAGCACAAATTGAGAGGTATTCTAAACGGTATTGATTACACTGTCTTTAACCCTAAAAATGATAAATCAATCAAAGCAAATTACGACGTCAATTCTTTAGAGAAAAAAGAAATTAATAAGAAAACAATTTGTGAATATTTCGGATTAAAATACAATCCGGATAGACCGTTAGTTGCTTTTGTTTCAAGGCTTGTAGGACAAAAGGGGATTGATTTAATCAGAGATATGCAATACGAATTGCAAGGACTTGATGCGGATTTTGTGTTTATGGGAAGCGGTGATAAGGATTATGAAAACTTGTTCATCTGGCTTTCAAATAACACTCACAATATAAGAACTTTTGTCGGATATAACGCACAGTTGGCAAATCTTCTATATGCAGGAAGCGACTTTTTCTTAATGCCGTCGAAGTTTGAACCTTGCGGACTTAGCCAGTTAATCGCAATGCGTTACGGTTCATTACCGATAGTCAGAGCAACAGGCGGACTGGAAGATACAATCACGGGTTATCCGCTTGACAATTCCAACGGCTTTAAGTTCTGGGCATATAACGGCTGGGATATGCTGAGTGCGATAAAATGTGCATTGGACGTGTATAAAGATAAATACGTCTTTAATGCAATGAGAAAATCCGCAATGGAATCTGATTTTTCTTGGAAGAAGAGTGCTGTTGAATATTTGAACATGTACAAAGAAATTACGGGACTTGAAAAGTAATTTTGTAGGGAAAGAAATCTCAATTTGACCCCTCACCCGACGGGGGAGGGGAAAGTATTATTACCATATCACTCCAGGGAAGGGAAACTTCACCCTTACCTTACCCCCTGATGGAGAAATTTATTTATAACCTCATCAAAATATTGCTACTTGCGAAAATTTTATTTGTATTATAATATTGAAGAATAACAAGAGTGAGGATTTTTAGATATGGATCAGATAATTAAAGTTGCGTGGGATTTAAACGAAAATTCAGATAACAGATATAAATTAGTTTATGAAATCGCAGAACTTGCAAAAAAGATTGTAGACGAAAATCAAGCGAGAAAGGCTCGTGAAGATTTCGGGTTTGAAGAAGTTCACGAAGCAACCTATTCAAGAGAAAACCCGATTGAACATGCTTTGATGGTTAAAGCCTCAGAAGCAGATGACAACAGATTAGTAGGTTAGTGTTAAAACACAGTGGCAGTAAATTTCTGCCGCTGTGTTTTTGTATAGGTGCAAAAATATTTAGGTGGGTTATGAAAGATACTTTAGATTATATAGAAATGTTTACTGATGGTTTCACTCCTGAGATTGGCTTGGTACTAGGTTCAGGGCTTGGCGACTTGGCGGATGAAAACGCAATTTATACTATTCCGTACGAAAAAATTCCGGGATTTGCAAAATCTACCGTTGAAGGTCACAAAGGAAACCTTGTATTTGCCGAAATTAACGGCAAAAAAGTCGTAATGATGCAGGGCAGAAGTCATTATTACGAAGGTCATTCAATGCAGGAAATAACCTACCCGATTAAGGTTATGAAAAAACTCGGGGTAAAAACCGTTATTTTGACTAACGCGGCAGGTGCTGTTAATAAAAGTTACAGACCCGGTGATTTTATGATGATTACCGACCATATCAATTTTATGGGCATAAATCCGTTGGTGGGTTCAAATGATGACACTCTCGGGGTAAGATTCCCTGATATGTCTGAAATATACAACAAAAATCTTATAAAACGTGCGGATGCTGCCTCTCACATGTTAGGTATAACCTTGAAACACGGTGTTTATGTTGCAACTTCAGGTCCAAGTTACGAAACTCCGGCTGAGGTTAAGATGTTTAGATATATGGGCGGAGATGCCGTCGGAATGTCAACAGTACCGGAAGCGGTCGTTGCAAATTACTGCGGTATGAAAGTTCTTGGAATAAGTTGTATTTCTAATTTTGCAACAGGTGTTTCGTCTAACAAACTTTCTCACGACGAAGTTATAAGGATTACAAATAAGGTAAAACCTCAATTCAAAGAATTTGTAAAACTTATCATCAAATCTTTATAATTAACTTTACCAAGGATAGTCGGGTAAAAATTCCCAGTGGTCATGTTCAAGTAATCCAGAACAAAACGCAGGATTTGTTCTGCACTGACTTAACAGTCTATCTCTATTGTCTTTCGTATTATTGGAACGATAGGCACAGAAACCTTCATCAGGACACCATTCGGAGATACTTCTGTCACAGATAAGAAATCTGAACCTGTCGTAGCCTTCTTTATTTGGAGAAGTATCTGAATTCGAGTCAAAAATCAAATCCATACATCTGCCTTTAGCAATAGTAAGGCTTGTACCGTTCACAAAATATATTTTATTGTTAATCACTGCAATAGCACAAATTACAAAGTCATTGGCGGTAAACATTTACCCCTTAGCAATAATATCCGCAAAAAGGTGTATAAAACGGGTTCATATAAGGCATACAGCCAAAGAACATTGCAGGAGAACAAGCACTCATAAGAGCCGTTGTTCCGACAAAATTTGAATACGGGTTACCGTAACCTGCCATTGCGTTAATCATATTTCCCGTCGGATTTCCGTATAATTGCATTTGTGCAGCCACTGAGTTTCTGCCAAAACCGTTTGCAAGGTTTCCCGCAAAATTTATTGCTGCCTGTCCTGCCGGAACTCCGTCATTTCTCTGTTGAATTAGCGAAACAAGAGAAGCCAAACCACAATTTATATTACTCCATGTAAACATATTTTGGGCAAAACTTGAATTCCCGCCGCAAGGATTACATCCCCAGCCGCCAAATGTTGGCATACAATATACAGGTCCCCAAATCATAGTTTTTCCTCGTTGTTCCGTACATATATATAAAGTATAAATATTTTGTAAAACTGCTTAATTTACTTGAAATATTAACTATTGTTAAGCAAATCCGAATATCAGTAATTCTGCTAATATTTTTTTATACATTATGGCGATTATTTCCCTCGATTGAGTTGGTACAATTCTTATATAAAAGATTTAGGGAGTAATTGATATGTTTATTAGTAACGGTTGTGATGATTGTAATAAATATGCCAGATTGGAAATGAAAAATATTGATCAAGATTTGTTGCCTTGGTTGGAAGATGTTATTGATGAAAATAACGGAAAACTTGAACGTAAAGAGTGGAAAAGCAAATATAACAGTTATGTTGTATATGATTATGAACCTTTCTGCACCACAGGTTTTGAGATTAATCTTGTAATTTCAGCAAGAGATAGTGCTTATTTGAATTTTATTAAATATTTGTACGATGAAAAGGTTAGTACAATTGAATACTTGAATAATTGCTTTACTATATGATAGCAACTTTTGAGAAAAAAACTTCATAGATTTCTCTATGAAGTTTTTCAAAAAGTATATTAAATTTTTAGATTTATGCTTCTTCAGGTTTTTGGAAACAGTCTTTACAGAACACTTCTTTACCCGGAACAGGCTTGAATGGAACCTGTGTTTGAGCACCGCATTTTGAGCATACCGCATCATACATTTTTCTTCTTTTTCTGTTGTTCTTTCTGCGATTTCTTCTGCATTCCGGACATCTTTTTGGTTTGTTAACAAGACCTTTTTCTGCGTAAAATTCCTGTTCGCCTGCTGTGAAAACAAATTCTTTGCCGCAATCTTCACATACTAATTTTTCGTCTTCGTACATTGTTTTTCTCCTGATTGTGTACTTT
>CAMAGQ010000069.1 GCA_945833895.1 uncultured bacterium | reverse complement strand
TCCCCCTTCCCCATCCAGGGAAGGGAAATCAGGTATGTCACCCTCTGCTCGTGCCTGCTCAGTATGACCTGTCTTTATGCCCTTGGTAGCAATATTTACCCCTCTCCAAAATACCAAGGGGTGGCAAATTCTTAAGCCGTTGGTAACAACATTTACCCCAATATACCAAAGAGTGGCAAGTTCTTATGTCCTTGGTGGCAACATTTACCCCCCCCCATAAAAATGCCGGTTATTTTTTAACCGGCTTTATATACTCTCTTTTCTTCTTATTATCTTTTTTATACTTCGATAGGCTTCTATTTTACTGCTCTAATATTTGCCTGTATCCCTGCGTCAGAATTAATCATATTGGCATTCGCGTAAGCCAGTGTACGACGCTTTTTGGCTCCTCTTAATATTAGTTCAACACATTCTGATTTATTATTAGATGGTGTTGTTATCTTCTTTAACATTTTATGTACTCCGTTAGATTTCTGATTACAAATTTAATATCGGCATTTGAGTTTTCAATCTTTAATCTTTTGGATGTTTTGTTAACAAATGTTAAAGAAATTGAGTAAAATCTAATTTTTCGCAAAAAAAAACCTTTCTGAAGAAAGGTCTGGAATCTTTTTCAATTCCTCGTGTAGAAGGTTAGTGTGTAGTAGGTAGTGTATAATTTATGTCTCGTGTTTATTTAATTCGTTTTATTGTTTGCTTAATGCTTACATGTTTATAAAGTATTTTCAGAGTATATAATTGCTATATCTTGCGTATTTTGTTACAAAAGTTCACATAAATAGTATAAAATTAAGCACGACAAAACATGTATTAAGTATATAAAACCTTAATACTGCTTGCATAAGAGGCTGATTGCTAGTTTAGCAATTCGTAAAGAGCCGGGGCTTCTTGGACGCTGACGTTTCCGGTCGGAACTTTTAGAATTTTTGCTTTGACTGTTCTGTTTGCGTATTCAATCGTGATTATATCGTTTTCTTTTACTTGTTTTGCGGGTTTTGCGGGATTGCCGTTTATCAGAACTCTGCCGGTGTCAGAAACTTCGTTGGCAACGGTTCTTCTTTTAATCAATCTTGAAACTTTTAAAAATTTATCTAATCTCATGCTTTAATTCTAACACAGAATTTGATTTCGTGTTATAATCTGGTTAAGGGAGAATGCGTAGTCTATGAAGAAGTTAAGGTTATTATTTTCGATTTTATTTTTAATACTTGCGGGAGTTAATATGCAGGCTGTTGCTGAGAATATTAAGTTTGCTCAGATTACGGACACTCACCTTGCTGTATCAAACCCTTATACGTCAAGGGTTTTGGAAAGTGCTATTGATGATATAAACAATCAGCCTGAAATTGCTTTTGTAGTTTTCACGGGTGATAATATCGCAAATCCTAAGGAAGAAGACCTCAGAGCATTTATGAAGGTTCTGAAAAACCTTAAAGTTCCGTATTATATTGCACTTGGCAACAGCGATGTTTACAAGGCAAACGGGTTGTCAAAGGTTCGTTACTATGAAATTATAAAAGAATATTCAATATTCCGCAGACAAAAATCTCCGAATTACGTATTTAAGAAAAACGGGTTTGTATTTATAACGGTTGACGGAGCAAAAGAAGTTGTTCCGGGGACTATCGGGTATTACCGTCAGGATACTATTGATTGGCTTGACAGGATGTTGAGAAAATACAGAAAGAAAGATGTTGTTATTTTTCAACATTTCCCTGTTGTTTACCCAAAGGAAGCCGAATCACGTGTTAAAACCCATAAAACATACAAAGTTGAAGCCTACAAGGATATGCTAAGCAAACATACAAATGTGCTTGCTGTAATAACAGGGCATTTCCATGTTAACGAAGAAACTATGGATAACGGAATTTATTATATAAATTCTCCGTCAATGCTGACTTTGCCACAGTCTTACAAAATCATTGATATTGTTACAACAAAGGATTTTTCGCCGATAATTTACACTCAATTAAGAGAGTTTGAAGTTAAAGACGACAAGAAGTTGTAACTTTTGTAGAATTATTTTTTAATAAATGGCTTTTTGATTGCGTTTAGAAGGGCTTTTCTGTTGAATATAATTGCAGAAAGTCCGATTATACCGCCAAGAATTTTCAAAACCATCGGGAATTTAGTTTTTTCGTAAGGTTTGGCTTTTTTAATCCCGTCATAGATATCTCTTTCTATTCGGTCGTGAATTATATCGGCTTCTCTTGCAGAATATACAGTCTTTTTCGGCAGAGTGTTCGGAACCTCCATTGTGCTCACAAGAATTCTGCCGTTGCCATAGTGCATTGCTTTATTTGCCGGATTTTCGAGTTCTACTACCATATCTATATAAAAACATTATCTGAGAAAAAATTGCTATTTCATGTTAAAAATTATTACTTCTTGATACAAAATTTAAAAATGTGCTTGCAAAATATTTATATTTCTTATAATATAAGTTCATAATCGCAGACAATTAGTTCCTGCCCTGTCAGGATTAAATGAGAAATCGGCTAATCGAGATTACACAAAGCCAATAGCAAGACATTTGGTCGGGTTTGAGGCAATAAACGAAATATAAATACGATTTATGTGTAAGATTTTGCGATTTAAAACTAAAAAGCAAAGTCTTTTTTAGTTTTTAGGTCGATAATATTCAGATTGCACAACCTGCAATCACAGACAAACATCAAAGGAGCTAAAAATGGCAACAAAAGAATTTAAGTCAGTAAAAATTGATGCTATTAAGGAAAAAATTGAAAAAGCTCAAGTAGCAGTTATTACCGAATATCAAGGTTTAACAGTTGAAGATATCACAAAATTAAGACGTGAAATCCAAAAAGCCGGCGGTGACTATATGGTTACTAAAAACACTTTGGCAAAAATCGCTGTTAAAGGAACTGAATACGAAGCATTAACTGAAAAATTGAGCGGACCGATTGCTCTTGCTTTCGGTTTTGAAGATCCTGTTACTCCTGCAAAGGCTGTTGCTAAATTTATCAAAGATACTAAAAAAGGTACTATCGTTGGTGCTGTATTGGACGGTAAATTATTAACAGAAGCAGAAACAAGAGCATTGGCAGAACTTCCTACAAAGGACGAACTTTATGCAAAAATGCTTGGATCAATCAATTCACCGGCATCAGGTATCGCAAACTCTATCAATGCTGTTCTTTCACAACTTACAAGAGCAATGGCAGCAGTTCGCGACCAAAAGGCTGCTTAATCAAGCAGTTTTCGTTAAGCCGATGTGCTTAACATTGTATTAGTAAACAACTCAAAATAAAATAAAAGGAGAAAAACAATGAGTGTAGAATCAATTTTAGAATCAATTGAAAAATTAACATTATTAGAAGCAGCTGAATTAGTAAAAGCTATGGAAGAAAAATTTGGTGTATCAGCAGCAGCACCTGTAGCAGTTGCAGCAGCACCTGCAGCAGCAGCACCTGCTGAAGATGCAGACGCTGAAGTTTCTGTTATCTTGGCATCAGTTCCGGCTGACAAGAAAATCGCTGTATTGAAAGAAGTTAGAACTTTGACAGGTTTAGGTTTGAAAGAAGCTAAAGATTTAGTTGAAGCAGCACCTAAAGCAGTTAAAGAAAACATCAAAAAAGACGAAGCTGAAGCAATCAAGAAAACTCTTGAAGCAGCTGGTGCTACTGTTGAAATCAAGTAGTTTGATTAAACACAGTAAAAATTTCGGAAAGGGCAGTTTACAAACTGTCCTTTTTATTTGATTTTTATATTATAACGTGCTATTATGTTTCTGCAAAGAATAGGAGGACTTTAATGTTAAAATCTTTATCATATTTCGATTTTGATTATTTTATGTTAGCAGTTTTTGTCTTTGTTATATATTTAGTGCTTTTGGTTGCTCGTAAAAAATTCAATTTTAATATTGATAACTTTATTGTGTCAATGTTTAAAAAAATATTTAAAAGAAATCAAGTTGAAGCACAAACCTCTGCAGCAAGTACGTCAGATTCACGCAACAAATCACTGGTAATGCTTGATGTAGGTACAAATAAAGCAACTGTGATTGCGACTTTAAGACAGATTATGGGCGTTGATTTGCCGACAGCTCAAAATATGGTCAGCAAACTGCCTTCTACAATTCTTTCAAATGTTACCGAAAAAGAAGCCGATATAAACAAGGCTGCGTTAGAATTTGTAGGTGCTAAGTTAGAAATAAGATAATAAAATATTTTTATATTAAGAAGGCGGACAAATTTTAATTTGTCCGCCTTCTTATTTGTCGATAAATTATTATTCAAATACAAAATCTCAATTATACGGTAAGAATGAAACCGCCCTTGTTGGCATTTTTAAGAGCCTCACCGTCGATTTTTGCACGAAGATTTTTGATATATTTATAAATATAATCTCTAGGTAACTCAAGTAATTCAGCCAAATCTTTTGCATAAACTACTTTATTTTTGTTAGCGGCTAAGTAGTCAAAAACTTTCTGTTCT
The DNA here is from genome assembly GCA_945833895.1 of uncultured bacterium. Taxonomy (GTDB): domain Bacteria; phylum Cyanobacteriota; class Vampirovibrionia; order Gastranaerophilales; family Gastranaerophilaceae; genus Zag111. The sequence goes on along the minus strand of CAMAGQ010000069.1, from coordinate 4,110 downwards.
CTTGGTGTAAGTGCCTTTTTGAGAACAATTCTGACTTCATCTCTTAATTTTGTATCTGCTTTTTTATTAAGAACTTCTTTGGCTTTTTCAGCGGCTTTAGAAGGTGTTTTTACTTTTTTAGGAGTTTTTTCAACTGCTTTTTTCTCAACAGGAGCGATTTTTTCGATTGTTTTTGAGTGAACAGTTTCTGTTTTAGTTTTAGATTTAGTTGGTTTTTTATCTTTTTTAACTTCTTCTTTGTCTGTTTTCAAATTTTGTGCAGAGAAAGGTGAAATATACAAATCTTTTTCTTTTTCGTACGCTCTATCTGCAATAGCACTAAGGCGTTCGACCTTTGAAGATGTCCATTCTGAAGTTTCACTTGAAACAACAGGCTTGCCGTGAAGAACAATGTCAATCAAGTCATTTGTTTCTTTTTTTTCTTCAACTTTTTTCCCTAATCTGGCAGCAAATTCCTCCAGTGTAATCTTTTCTAATGAACTTCTCCATTGTTTTATCTCTTCTTTGCTTAAGTATTCAGACATTCATTATCTCCTTACTGAAACTATTCCTAAATATATCCTTTAACTACTCTAATTTAGCATAAACCATGCTCCATGACTCAAAATGTTTCACAACGTAAATTTTTGTTTATTTTGTAACATTTTTTATATACGAAGGGTTTATTGGCGAATTTTACCGTTTATTCTTCCAACAATCTGGTGCTAATTTTTCCGAATTTTGCGGACAGATTGTCGATAAAATGGATTAAGTACAATTCCGGTTCTAAATCTTTCTGGTCAAGGTCAATAATTGCTCCCCAGTCGGCTCTTCCGTGGTGTGCGGCAATCATTTTTGCAACTTTTTTAAACCCTGCACTCATACAGATTGTAAAGCCGTATTGTGAGTGCGAAATCCATTCTTCTCTGAAGTTCGGGGCATAATCAATCAAACCTGTTTCTGTATCGATTGTGTATTCAAAAATCTTTCCGAAATCGTGCAGCAAACACGCTGCATATACTTCATCTTTGTTTGCTTTGTATTCAAATTTTGCCATATTTAATTCTGCAAATTCAAGACATTCAACCGTGTGAACCAGCAATCCGCCGATATAGTTGTGGTGCATAAGTTTTGCGGCAGGCATAATCTTAAATTCAGGATGATTTTCAAACTGTTCTGATACAAAATTTTTCAAATTTTCGTCAGAAATTTGATTTATGTAACTTTGAAGTTTTGTGTAATATTCTTCAATTTGCGATTCTTCAAGTCCGAGTTTTGCTTCTTTGATAAGTTCAAGAGCGGATACAAGGCAGTTGTTGAATTTTTCGTTGAAACTTCCCGAAACTATTCTTACCAAATTCCCTGTTCTAAAGATTTTGTTATCAAATCTGTTGAGGGTTTCTTCCCAGAGTATGCAATTCAAAATGGTATCATCAACGGTGTTTTTCAACTGTAATTTACCCATTTTAGTTCCGGCTTTGGTGTCGCCGATTGAAAATATAACAACTTCGTATGTATCTTCTGTATTAAACATTTTTATTCCTTTTCAATTCTGTGCTAGTTTTTATTTTTATCAATGATTTTGTTTTCGTTACCCCAAACGAAAGCCGAGCGGATTTCTTCGCCTGTTTTTTCGATAGGGTGGTTTGAAATTTCTTCTCTAAGTTTGTTGAAATTCTTACAACCTGACTTCATTTCGTTTGTAAATTCATCAGCAAATTTTCCTGATTGAATGTCTTTTAGAATTTCTCTCATTGCGTTTTTAGAGGCTTCGCCGATGACTTTCGGACCTCTTGTCAAATCCCCGTACTCAGCAGTGTTTGAAATTGAGTAGTGCATATCGGAAATTCCGCCCTGGTGAACAAGGTCGATAATCAATTTCATTTCGTGGAGAACTTCAAAATAAGCCATGTGGCGTGAATATCCTGCTTCAACAAGAACTTCAAAACCTGTTCTCATTAGTGCCGCAACACCGCCGCAAATTACCGCCTGTTCGCCAAAAAGGTCTGTTTCGGTTTCTTCCTTGAAAGTTGTTTCGATTATTCCTGCTCTGCCGGCACCGATTGCTGATGCGTAAGAAAGTGCGATTTCTTTAGAGTCGCCTGTTGCATCGTTTTCAATTGCAATCAGGCTCGGAACACCTTTGCCTTCTTCATATTGGCTTCTTACGGTATGCCCCGGACCTTTTGGTGCTACCATTGTTACATTTATGTCTTTTGGCGGATTGATTTTTTTGTAATGAATATTAAATCCGTGTGAGAACATCAAATACTGTCCTGAATGCATATTCGGTTTAATTTGTTTTTCGTAAACTTCTGCCTGAAGTTCATCAGGAATTAAAATTTGGACAATATCAGCCTGTTTCACGGCATCTTCAATTGTCATTGTTTTAAATCCGTATTGTTTTGCTTTTTTGTCGGAATTTCCGCCTAATCTCAAACCTAAAACAACGTCACAGCCTGAATCTTTCAAGTTCATTGCCTGCCCGTAACCTTGAGAACCAAAACCTATAACTGCAATTTTTTTTGACTTGATTAAATCTTGATTAATGTCTTTATCAAGATAGATTTTAATATTATCCATTTATAATAACCTCTTTTCCCTTTTGGTAAGTTTATTTTATCACGAAGAAATTATAATGGTAACAAATTGAAAAGTTAATTTGTGGTAATTTGGTTTTCGCCTAATAAGAAAACTTTCCAGCCGGTGTCTACCTGTTCGGTGATTGGTTTGTAGAAATCTTTGACCAAAATTTGTTGTGTTTGAATTGGGGTATAATTCTTTGACTGCAAGTATTTCCCGAAATCTTCCGAATTTTTTATGTAGGATTTTTGCTTAATTATCGGGTAAAATGCACGTCTTTTTTTTGCAATTTCGCAAAGCATAATGTTTATAACTTTTTCATATTCAATGTCATATCCGCTTGCGGTTGTCAAATCAAGAATGTAATTAAGGTTGTCGTTTGTTGAAATCGAAAAATAACCAAGGAGTTTGTTTACATCTTCAATAACGTATCTTATTTTGTAGCCCTCGTATAAGCCTGAGAAAAATACTTCCTGAAATTCTTTTTCGTGCCTTACCAAGGATGGTTTGTAGATGTTTTCAAGTTCTGAGTTGTATAATTGTGCAATTTCTTTTGCGTCCGAGTTTTGTGCATAACGCCAATGATAATCGACGTTTGCGGGTACAGGTTTTTCTATTTTCCACAAGGTTTCAGAAGCACATTGCCTGAACCCGCAGCCTTGTATAAAAAGATTGAACAATTCTTCGTGGCACTGGTCGATTGTTACAGTGAAAGATGTTGCACCTTTTCCGCCAAGTTTTTGCACAATAAAATCAACTAACTGCTTACCGACTTCGTACAAATTCTCTTTAAAAATTAATCTTGTGATGTTTATTTTGTATGGATTTCCAGGAGTTTGAGCGGTTGTGATAAGTCCTAAAATTTCGTTGTTTTCAACCAAAATAAACGATTCGGGTTGAAATTTAAACCGCAGCGGAAGCATTGCGTTCAAAAAACTTACAGGTGCATTGATAATAGACTTTGTAGCCTTATCGTTATCATCTGTGCATAAATACGAAACCATTCTCTTTAGTTTTGGATAATCAAAACATGTCAATCTTCTTATTTGCATAATGATATTATAAGCCCTTTCACCGTTTGGTGCAAGTTATCTGCATACTTTCGGTATTATCCTAGAACCTTATTTCAATTTTTCAGGCTTGCAAAAATACGGGTTATTTTGATATTTTGCCCACGTAATATACGCTTTGTTTCCTTTAATTGTTGTTATGCCGTTAGAAACAAATTTTGATTTGCCTGTTTTTTCGTCAATTTGTTCTACAAAAGTTTCAAGTCCGTAGGTTTCAGGTTCGTTTGAGCGTGATTTCATTGATTCATACAAATCATCAACTTGAATTGAACTAAATCTACAGTCTAATTTGTAGATGTCATTTGTTGTTTTTACAATTTCTTCGTATCTGCACAAGCCGTTTGACCAGCCTAAAATCCTTCTGTCAGTTGTAAAATTTTCACCTTCAAACTGAGAGTTGATTGTTTCTTGATACTGTTCGCAATCTTTGAAATTTTTGATAAATAGACAATATAAGGAGATAAAATGATCTCACATG
>CAMAGQ010000068.1 GCA_945833895.1 uncultured bacterium | reverse complement strand
AACATTTAACGCAACACTTTCACGGTTTACCCACTCATCATTTACAAGATTGAACCCGTTACCGATAAGGATACAACCTTTACCGTCTTTTACAATTTGAGCTAAGTCCTTACAGAAACCATACTTATCTTTATTTAATTCAACTTCAGGTTTTTCTGTTTCGGTTGAACCTTCTCCACCTTCTCCACCTTCTTCTGTTCCGCCCGAACTGCTTGTATCTTCTTCATCTTTTACAACTTCTATAACCAAGTCTTCATTATGAGCACCTACACCGTAATCTTTCAAAAGTTTACAAATAGTTTCAACACCCTCTTGGTACGGATAGTCTTCTTCCTCCGTACTATCAAATATATTTCTAATTCCGCCACCGTCTTCTGCAATTATATCATCTACTGACGTATATTCATCAGGGTCTTTTGTAGAAATTGCATACCCTTTTTTGATAGCATCAAACAAGAATTGAGATTCGGTTTCAGGGAATTTATAAGGGTCAGGGGTTATTTCTACTGTTTGTAGAGTATCGGTAGTTTTTGTACCGATTACGGTACTCAAATATTCGCTATAGTGAGAATTATCTTCAAATACATCAAGTTTTCCTGCCATAGCAAGAATATTTATAGCACTTACTATACCTGAGTCATGATATTTTGAAGAATAATCATATTCAAACTTATCAGGGTGTCCATAAACATAGTAAGTACAAATACCGGCTTTGCCGTCAAAATCAGCTTCTAAAACATCGCCTCTTTTATTTATAGCATCTTTATAACCGAGAACTGTTCCTTCAAGTTCAAGACTACCGCTTTTTGAATTTAAAGTATAAGTGTCATTATACTTACGATAGGCACCGTTTTTATTACCTGTATTAACTTTCAGTTCCATGTGTACGGTTGAGGCACTATCACCCCAAAATATTGAATCACCGTGTTGCGATTTGTTTAGCGATGAACTGCTCTCTGATCTTGTTGAACCCATTATTATTCTCCTCTTCTTAATTCTCATTTCGTGTAAAATTACTATTATTACAATTCTACAGAATTGATTCTAAATTATAATCCGTTTAGTGTCATCATTCATAAAGATGAGAAATCAAAAATCAATTGTTAAGATATCGTAATATTTACCCTCAAAATATTAAAGATTTTTGCAATGTGAGCCGTAAACATAAGTACGATACGAAAATTATTGAAAGGAATTATCAAGCACTATGGGAATGTCAGCATCACAAGCAAGATTATTAAGCATTACTGCAAGGCTTTCCAACAACGAACAGGAACAGCAGTCTGTTGCCTTTTCTAAACAAAGATTAGCTGAAGATTCCAATCAAATTAATCAAAACTATCTGGATGCAATGAGCAAAACAAAATATCAACTTTTGACAGGCTACAATGCTTCAGATGCAACTTATGCAGACTTAACATATAATCAAATTACGGGATTAAACTCTGTTGCAACCGGCAAGCAATACCTTGTTAAAGATAAAAAAGGTCAAGTTCTTGTAACTTCTGCTATTGCTAAGGCTTACGAAAATAACAACGGAGATTTTAACAGATTTTTAAGAGATTTAGGGTACACTCAATCTGACGTTGATGTAACAAGACACACGGAAACTCAAGAAGCTATTCACGAGGCTTGGGATAAATATCTTGCGTCTGTGGGCAAAAGTCTTGATAATTACGAAGACGGTCAGCACATCTTAGGGTTTGACTATACCGCATTCAGCAACGATTCTTTTGACGGCTACCCGACATTCAACACTGCTTATGCTTCTGTCAGCGGTGACGGAAATTATGCAGGCATCTACAAAGACAGCACAGGCTACTACAAAGAACGCTATGCGGTTCAAGCAGTTGAAGATGAAAACGGCGAGAAATTCTGCGGCTACCAAACTGAAGACCAACAAGGTACTGATGAATGGACTATTCTTGATAATGTAATCTACAACACAGAAACAGAAAAATTCCAATATGAAAACCTTGAAGGTGAAATCGTTTCAGCAGATTCTGTTTTCGCTGACCCTGAAGAAGATTTAATCAGTGAAAATCACAAAAACTACATAGTTCCAAACGGAGAATTTTACATCTCTGAAGGCGGAACCGCTTACGATGTTTATAAACAATCTTCTGCCCTAAACTTTGAAGGTACAACACCTGCTCAAAGAGAATTGTATGACTATGCAGTTTCTATCACTGAGGCTTATTACAACCATTCAAAGTCTGCAACAAGTCAAAACTTAACCTACGATGCAGAGATGATTAACTATTACAAAAACATCTTTAACCAGATGAGAAAAACAGGTTACACAACAACTAAAAACGAAACAAACTTAAAAGAAAATAATTGGCTTGTAAATCAACTGAAAGCCGGCGAATTGGTACTTTCATATTATTCAGCCACAGAAAAAGGTTTCGTTAATACAACTCTTGACGACGATGAGTCTATTGTTGAAAAAGAAGACTCTTCTGCAATGGCTATCGCTGAACAAGAATACCAAACAAGAATGAATACAATTGAAAGCCAAGACAAACAGTTTGACCTTCAATTGAACAAACTATCATCAGAACATACAGAACTTCAAACCGAATACGATGCGGTTAAGAAGGTAATTAAAGAAAATGTTGAAAAATCTTTCAACATATTCAACGCATAATAATTCTATTTATTTATATTTCCCCTACTAATTTTCGTAACTTTTCCCTGCCGCAGTTCACACAGCGGCATTTTTCTTTTGTTCTCCGTTAACCCCGTAACTAAACAGAGCAAAATCGTATTTTATAGGGTCTTCGGGACAAAACTTTTTGAGATTTTCCGTTAACTCAACAACCGCCTTAAAGTCGTTCGCATTTCGTGTCAAAAGCCCCATCTGTCTTGAAACATTCCCGACATGAACATCCAGCGGAATATACAATTCAGACGGCTTCATAAACTTCCAAATGCCGATATCTACAGGGCTTTTTCTCACCATCCACCGAAGCAGCATACACATCCTTTTCATAGCCCCGCCGTTTTTGGGATTTGGTATCATGTGGTAAAACCCTTGCCCTACAGAACTGTTCGCCCGTTCATAAAAATAATCTGTGACAACTTCAAACAGTTTTCCCTGCCCGTAACCGTGTGCGAACAACTCTTCCAAGCCGTCTGACGTATTATACAACTCTTTTAAAGTATTAAATATACAAATAAAATCATTAGGTTTCCCAAATCGGTAATTAAAATCACCAATCAAGCCATCTTCAAAATTTTGAACAAAATTCAGCGGTTCGTTGTTTGCAATTTCAAGTAAAATGTTCAATTTTTGAATAAACTGTTTTCTGCTGCCATAAGCAAGTAAAGATGCCACAAAACCCGCAATCTCAGCATCTTTTTTGTCGTGGAATTTATGTATAAACTGAACAGGATCGTCCTTTATAAAGTCTTCGTTTTCATATTTTTCGACAAGTTTGTCTAATTCTTCTTTTGTAATCATAGAAAAATTATTACATAATTACGCACTACTGTCCACCTATGAATTGAAAATAAAATCGGGGGGAACATGTTGAGTAATTTGAGGACGAAACAATTAGCACCCACCCTTACCCTGTCTTGAATTTACTCCACGCTCACAGAGTTTCACCTTAACGGCTTCGCCGTAGTAGGTTCAATCTGTTCGCTATCCGGACTCGTTTCACTCCGTCCGTACGTAAATTCGCTCCCTCAGAAAGGGAGGGTATCTTTGTACTTTACCCTCCCACTGTGGGGGAGGGTAGAATTTCTTGATGAACGGAGTGAATTTAGAAATTCGGGAGAGGGAGCCCTGACAAGCAAAATCGTTCAGGCTTCTTCGCACTTCGTATATATTTTCATCCTATTCCAAAATATTCTGCTCTGAATGACGGAAACCTTACAAATATTTGAATTTACCCATATATTTACCCCCACGAAAAGAAGTTAACCCGAAGTTAGTCAACGATTACAATTCTGTCGTCGTTTTTTATTTCAATAGGCTGAGCAAGTTTTTTGATATAATCACATGCCAGTTTGTCTTTATCTACATCAAGTTTTTTCACGATTTCTGAATCAGGGGTTCTCTCTTTCAAATAGCCGTTACCGCCTGTTGCATAGAAGTCGTCACACGCAACTGTGTATTTCTTGTTTGTATCAGGGTTGTTTACATCTATCTTTCTTACATTGTTATTTCTGTCAATGTATTCAAGTTCAAGAAGTTCACCTTTTTTATTCGCTTTGTATTTCAAGCCCGAAACAAACAGTATTCCAGGTTTGTGAGATGATTTTTGCAGTGAAGTTAAGCCTACTTTGAGCGAATCAACAATTTGTTTTTCTGTCAGGTTAATTACCCACATTTTATCTTCAAACGGCGTAATATCTGAAACTAATCTTGTATCAATAGGACCTTCCGAAAAACTTCCGCGAATATTACCCGAATTTAAAATCCCTATATCTGAGCCAAGTTCTTCACGCATAGCATCAACGATTATGTTTGCGTGCGGGTTATTTTCAATAAGTCTGTTTTCAGGAGGCGGAACAGCGGCTTTCACTTTTCCGATAACTTCCGGTTTTCCAAGAATTGTTTCAACCGAATCCTTTACGTACAACGGTCTGTTAAATTTTCTTGTCTTAATAATATTGTTTTGTGCTTTTTTAATAACGCCGTTTTTATCGAAATCGACGTTCAAAACCCCCATTGCTTCGCCATCTTGTCCTGCCTGTGTGATAATTACAGGTTCACCTGATTTTGAATACAAAAGATTTTCACCCTCTTTTATTCCTTCAATCAGTTCGTGCGTATGAGCACCGAATATCAGGTCAACACCTTGAACTTCTTTAGCAATTCTTTTATCGTTCTTGTTTCCGCTGTGCGACAACAACGCAATTATTTTTATTCCTTGAGATTGCAAGTTCTTAACTTCTTCATCAACTAATTTTATAGTTGTGTCAATATCTTTTACCGAAAATTCCTTCAATGTATCGTTCACTTTGTTACGTTCAAGCAAATCAGATGGAGAAATCCCGATTAATCCGACTTTTTCTCCTCCGCAGTCAACTATCATAGACTTCTTAATCCTGCTTGCGATTGGAGTATTTGGTTTCGGTTCAAGGTTTATTGATAACATTGTACAATTTGCATCGTCAATCAACTTCATCAAATCGTCAGGCTTTGCCACATCAAACTCGTGGTTTCCGATTGTAGCGGCATTAAACCCGCACCAATCCAAGAACTTACTTGCAACTTTGTTGTGAATATAATTTGCACCTAAGATAATATCTCCTGATGCAACCTTAAACTTATGAACTTTATCATTATTTGAAAGATTAGTGAAGAAATTTGCACTATAAACTTCTGCAGGGATTTTATCAAATTGGTAGGTAATGTTTTGAATACGTTCCATATTTGTCATTTTCCCGTGAATATCATTAACATACAGCCAACTTGTATGGGTTGTTGCGGAAGGCTCAGTTGCCGCTGCCGTTGCGACCGGTTGTGACTTCTGTTGTACTGCAGTTTGAACCGGTTCTGCTCCCGTTCTATATGGTTTTGTATTGTAACTTATACCTGCTGAATTTATCATTGCATATTACCTTATCTTTCCATTCTATTAAAACGTGTAAAAATAAAAATTGCTCATTATTTCAGTATTATTAAAATTTTGTAACATTGATTTGTAACATTTATCCTGCATTCTTCATCTGACTGTACATATTAAGTCCTTCAATCCAATTTGGAACTACATTCATATCGTTTTCCACAATGTGTTTTGGCAACGCTGCGTGGTGAATTTTCGGCAACAAATAATCTTCCGAATATTCAATTGGTTTAGACAAATTATCATCCGTATCATTACAGATGAAAATACACTTGCCGTTTTCACCCTGTCTGTAACCTACAATAGTGATTTCATGACCGTTCACAATAATATTATTACTATCTGTCTGAGTGTAGCCGATAATAACATCTTCACCTTCTGATAACGCTCCCAGAATGTGGTTTTTCATTGTGTTTAAATCTGTTTCATAACCGACTAATCTTGCATTCTCATCTACGGTCTGGTAAGTCACTGACAAGATATTTTTGTCAAACACAACCGACTCAGTGAAAGTCTTTTCAAATTCAATTAAACCTTTGTCATTCTGATTAAATTTTCCTGCCCGCTTATCGGTTAAAGTATTATAAGACTGTTGAGAACCTATCTGCATAAAAGTAGACTGCATCAAAACATCCAACGGTGTTCTTTCGTAAGAATCTTTGTGTGTTGTTTGAATTTTCGCCCTGATAATCGCATTTTTATCAGGTGCAAATTTCATCTTTGCGATATTCAAATCTTTTGTATCCCAGGGAACTTCAAAAGAATTTAAAAGCCAAACCGCACTAACCGTATCATCAGCAAGGTTGTTCATATTCATGCTTTTTTCTACACACATTTTAGGGGAACTTAACTCCTGAGCAAAACGTGCAAATTCAGCAGGCATTTGATTAGCCAGTTTAAATTCCGTACTTGCGGCAACACAAGTTCCCGAATGCAAAACATCAACATCTTGAGAACCTTTATATCTGTCTAACAGGTTTGTAGCAGATTCTGTATTTGCCTGTATTACAAGATTTCTATACTCCTGCGGGATATCTCCGAACTGCTGAGTAATCAAATAAGGATACGCTATAGTTGCAACTGTATCACGAAGCATAGTTTTAGCATTCAGCCCTTCAGCCCTTGGTTCTGTTATCATTTTATGTAAATTATCCAAAACAGAACTTTTATCGTTAGAATTATTATTGAGTAAAACCCCTGTTTTTAGCAGCTTATCTACAAGTTTTTTACTGGAGCGGTCAAGGTTTGAAACGACTTCAGAATACATTTTCTTCTCTTCTTTTGTACTCAAACTTGTTCTAATACTTGTATTCTGCATCGGAACTGCAGGAGTATTTGATGGTGCGGAGGTTGATTTATTTGCAGTAAAACTCGGAACAGATTGCACTTGTTGAGTTACATTCCCGACACTTTTTAATCTGCCGGAATTTTGCATTGTGCTATAATTATATTGTTGAGTATTGAAACCTATTTTTTCTACCATGACAACTCCACATATATAATAAAACCTAAAAGAGAAAAAAATTGCTACTTGTGTAAACAAATATTAAAAAGAGGAATTAATTGGAAGACTTAAAAATAAAACCGTTAACTACAGAACAACTGATAATATCAGTAGATAGGCTGACCAGATTTAAAGAAACAGAGGTCAAATACCTGCGTGTATTTTTCGATATTATAACCTCAAACCTGCTAGTTCCAAAATACAAAAAAACGGAACTTGAAAAAATGGACTATACAGAATTGACAACACTTGCCGAAAGCATTATAAATTATTCATTCAAAAATTTAGGGATAAATATTCAAAATACCGGAACGATTAACGAAAGACTTCTCAACTACGAAAAATCCATCTTTAAAATAACTAAAAATACGGAAATTCTTCTGAAAAATAAAATAAACTACGATGCTTTTATACACTTGTTATCAGGAGACATCCCGAAGAATTTGCAATGGCTGAAACATCTGGCATGCGATGATGATATAAAAGAAATTCGTAACAACATGTCACTGAGATTTCCCGTAGAAAAAGTTTTAATAGTAGAAGGAGCAACTGAAGAAACACTTTTGCCGACCTTTGCTCAAAAATGCGGTTACGATTTTGATAAGAACGGGATTTATATAATTTCAGCAGGTGGAAAAAATCAGGTTGTGAAATTATATTATAGTCTTGCCGAAAAATTAAACATCCCGATATTTGTCCTGTTAGATAAAGACGCCAAAGAAAATCAGGAATACATAAAAACAAAACTTAGGAATTGTGATAAAATCCACCTGCTAAACTGTGGAGAATTTGAGGACTTACTGCCATTAGAACTTGTAAAACGAACGCTAGAATACGAATTGAATAATATATCAATAATAGAACAAGAAATACTGACCATAGAAGAACCGATGGTAAAACTTCTTGAAGAGATATTCAAAACCAGAGGCATGCACGACTTCAAGAAGGTAGAATTTGCACAAATGGTGCGGCGGAATATCCTCTTAGAAACCGATATATCCGCAGAAATAAAGGCAATAATAACAGAGGTAAAAAAAATATAAGAAAACAGTTGACAATTAATTTTGTTCAGGCTAGAATAAATCTCGTAGCAAATGTTCAAGCCCCCATCGTCTAGAGGCCTAGGACAACACCCTTTCACGGTGTAGACAGCGATTCGAATTCGCTTGGGGGTACCATTAAAAAAAAGGACCGCAAAGGTTCTTTTTTTTTGTACAAAAATTCACCCTCTGTTCTTAAACACAACAAACTTCCAAAATTTAATAAAAAGTACTTGATTTTTATTTTTTACGGAGCATAATGGAGATGTCGATAGAGTTTCCTCGGGGGTAAAAGTACCGGTAGTGAAGTGTAACGGCAAGCCTAAAGGCAATTGGCAATTAAATAACGCGGGATGGAGCAGTCTGGTAGCTCGTCGGGCTCATAACCCGAAGGTCGTTGGTTCAAATCCAGCTCCCGCAACCATTTATTTTAAAGGGTTTTAGCTGATTAGCTGAAGCCTTTTTTAGTGCAAAAATAAGCAAAAGTTGCAAAAAAGTTGCAAAAATCTTTGAGGAGGTTATAGTAAGACAATCAGTTTGATAGGAATGGTTAGTTTGATATTTTTTTGTAAAGTTCGCTTGTTGTTTGAGTTTTAGCGG
>CAMAGQ010000067.1 GCA_945833895.1 uncultured bacterium | reverse complement strand
AAAAAATTCCAGTTTTCTATATTGCAAATTTCTTTGTTTACAATATTAACCGCCGATAAAAGCCGTTTGTGTTCGGTTTTCGTCAATTCCGCTATATCGTTTACCTGTTTGTAATTCATTTCATACAAACATTTATTTATAATTTCCAAATAATTCATAAGACCTCCTTAAAAAAGTTCGGACAGGGAATTATTCCTGCCCGAACTCAAGAATTTACCCGAATTACTTAAGTAATCCCTGTTTCAATTGATCCATAATTAATTTTTCATTACGGGCAAATTCGTCACCACTCATTTTGCCAATCTCCTCACGAGTAAAAACCCTGTTGTTGATGCTGTTTGTCGGAGAATTTTGAGCATAAGCCGTCAATTTCCTTTTAGCAATCTCGTTCTCGTCATTCAATGATTTATCGTAAGCAGATTTCTTCAAATATCTGTTGACTGCGGAATTTTCCAAGTTTTCCACAAGCCCCGCTATCCGAAGCATTTCATCTTTATCCATCGGATAACCGTCCAGATAAGAGCGTAAATCACCTCTGCCGTCCTCATCGAAAAACCCCGGACGGACTTTGTTAAATGCGTCCATTGGATTTTCTTCAGCAGCAGGTACTTGAGCAGGAATTTGAGCAGGTACGTTTGCCTTTGATTGTACAGAGTTCTTGTACGAGTTAATTTGTCTTGCTTTTTCGGCTAATTGAGTTAACAGATATTGTCCTTGTTGTTCTGTAATTACATTTTTTTGTACAAGTTCTTTTACATTCTGAACATCCGCACCGATTGCCTGCTCCATTTGGTAAAATACGTCTTTATATTCCGGCATCTTGTTACCTTCGGGTCTAAAGGCAAGTGATGAAATATCGTTATTTGTTTGATTTTGCATTTTTATTCTCCCTCCGAACTTGAAAAAGTTTTCATATATGTGACGGAAATTTCTACCACATCATCAATAAAACTTGATAAAAAGATAGAAATAACGGTCTTTACAAAGTCGGAAAAAGGCAGGTGGTCGATAATATACTTAATCGCAAGTTGTTTTTTTGCCTGTCCTTCTCCCGAGCCTAATTCCTCTTCCGCCACAAATACGGCATTTTTTGCAAGTTCTTTTATTTGATTTTTAATATTTGATAACATTTTTTACTCCTAGGAAGCCGGAGTTGTAGAAACTATCATTTTTGCAAGAGCATTCGGTTGTACTGTTTTCGCACCGTACAAGTACAAACCTCTGACTAAATCAGAGAAACTGTCTTTATCTCTCAAACTTTCGATTTTTGAAAGTTGAGATGCAAAAGTGATTGCTTCGTTAGTGCCTGCAAGTACGTAGTATTTGCTATCTACAGCGGTAAGATTTGTACTTACCAATACGTCCATGCCTGCAATTCTGCCGATAGAACCTTCTCTCAAGGTTTCATCAGCAACCTTGTGTGCTGAAATAAATTCAGTGCTTTGGAGCAAATAAGATTCAATAGTCGGGTTGATAACTACCCAAGGACGAACCCCTGCGTGTACGGCATTAGCATTTTTCAGTGCCAATGCTAATTTTACAAAATTTTCATAGATTGAAGATTTGCTTAAAGAAATCGGAGAAGCTTCGCTGCCCACAACGTTCGCTGTCGGAACATCAGATTGTAAACCTAAAAGATATGAATCTTGAACTTCTTCAATCGCTTTTTGAGCATTACCCAAATGTGCTTCCATAATGTCCATACTACTTTGAACTTTTGCCACATCATCAATTTTGAAAGCAAAGAACTTTCTTTGGTCAATTACCAAATCTAAAGATGTTGGAGTTAAAGTACTGTAAGTAATATCCTCAGAAGTTAAAGTTGAAACAGAAACTGATGCAGGTGTAATAATCTTAACGGTATCACCCTGATTTTTAATATCTCCTTCCCAATTTCTGTTCACACATTGAAGCATTACACAATTCTTTTCAAGCATCTGGTTTAACTTTTGACTCCAAATTTCAGGAATAAAAGTTGAGTAAGTTGTTGAATAAGTTGGTGCTGCCGGTGTTGTTGGTGTTGTTGGTTCTGCCATTTTTTGTCCTTTCGTTTGTCTAATAACTACTAACTATATTTTTTGAGTGGTGAATTTTTTATTTTTCTGTGTAAATTTCTCTGAATTGCAGCCCGATAATTGCACAGTTATCGGTAATTTCATTACCTTCAATACAAATTTGTATTGAGTAATTACTACCGTCAATATCTGCTTTTTCGATAGAATTTGAACCTATTGCCCATACAGGCATGTCGCTTTCGTTGTCATACCATTTATACTGCAAGGTGTCGGGAGAATTTTCATCAGCCCACAAAAAGTGATTTAAGTGCTGAGAATATATTAATTCCGAACCGTCCCTGTACTCGCTGTCGTAATCTTTGTATATCGAAACGTTGAATTTATTATCCTGAATATCATCCAGCAAGAAATAAAATTCCTCTATAATTTTTCTGGTCGATACGTCCCCGAGAGCAAGAAACGGGGACTTCCACATAAATTTAATACCGGTGCCGTCAAAAGTTGTACCGTAATTTTCACGATAAATTTTGCCGACGGAGTCCGCACTGACAATATTTGAATGAAATATACAAGCACACGTAATATTTTGCGGCAGTTCTCGTTTGAACCACGCTCTGTTTACATAATCGTTTATCCAGATTGTGTGGAAATAATCGTCATCTAAATAAGGGAAGAAAAACCACATCTGATTACAATCAGGATAGTGCAAAACAATGGTTTCACTCATTCTTGTTGTATCAAATTTCTTAAATTCTTCTCTTATATTTGTTGAAATCTCCGAACCCAAACGGATTTGATTTAATTCTCCGACCTGTTCAAGTGCGTAAATTCCGTTACTCAGGAAATACTGTTTATTATCAACATTGACAATAGAATTTTTTGCATTCGTACCCTTGTCCGCAAACAGCGTGATTGAAAAATCACTCGGACTTGTTCCCGATAAAAGATAAACTCGTTCTTTTTTGTAAATCGCAAGATAATCTTTATACGTGTGCATTGTGGTAACATCCGAGGTATCCGTGTGGAAATCACTTATATAACCCGCATCATTTTGGGTTTTGAAGTCGCTGTAACTTCCAAGTGCCGAATAATATATTGTAGACCCCTTGCTGCACCAGACCCTGCCTTTATAAACAGATATACTCTCAGGATGAATTGTATTGTTTGAACTATCCGTAAGATTGCAAGATACTATATCATAATTCACATTATCTTTGATATAAAACATTGCATCAGAATCCGTCGCTACGATAATTCCTCGTAAAAATTGTGCAAAAAGTATCTTTTTACCTGTTAAAGTTTTATTCAAAAGTTTCAAACTTCCGTTCACATCAGAATATATGTATAATTTGCCTGACTCTGTCACAATAACCAGTTTGAATAAATTATCAGATTCAAGTTCACACATTCCGATAATTTTTTCAGAAACAGGAAGCGTTGCAATTACAGTGTTCCCTTTTTGTTTTATTAAGCCTTTATTCTCATATATTTCAATATTTTTGGAATCAGACCAGCATATTCTTTTTGGATTTAACCCCAGTTCAACCTTAGTTGTTGCCTGATTTATACCACCTGACAAGTCAAAATAATTTACTTCCATAATAAATACCTCTTATATTTTTTCTTTGTACCAACGGACTTTTGAACGAATAAAACTGCCGACATCATTCTTGCCAACCCATGAATAGGGAGGAATATAAGTTATATCAATTTTTCCTGAACTTGAAGAATTCGGATGAGAACACCCGAATTCGTAATGAGTAAGCACGGTATCTTGTGATATTTTGATGTTATATTTTTTACAAAGTTCGGCTGTGAACTTCATACAAGCCTCAAATTGAACAGCCGAAATCGGAAAATCTCCTTGATGTTTTGGCGATTTATAACCGTACATTCCGCACATACAAACTCCTATAGAACCGGTGTTTCCGCCTCCCGTATGTGCTGCATATTTCCCGTCCGTACAGTCCGAATTATCCTCAGGAACATACCTTCCGCTATAAATATGACCGTCTTTATCAACTAAATAATGATAGTAATTCTTTTCAAAATTTGTCGGATAATGCCTGCCGGCACTCCAGTGTAAAATTATTCTTTTAATCATTTTTCCTCATACAAGTATTTTCCAATTCGGATTTGAACTTAAATACAAAACAACAGCATGCGTTCTGTTTCTGGCTCTTAATTTCGCCATAATGTAAGAGATATGAGTTTGAACAGTTCTTACAGACATCTTTAACATACAACCTATCTCTTTATCCGAGTACCCCTGAGCTACAAGGGTCAAGATTTTATGTTTCGTAGGGGATAACTTCATTTCCTTGAACCTCTATTATCAAAATTCCTGTAATAATCTTACATTAATTTTCACAAGGTTTTTTAATAATATTTCCGTTTTTAATAAAAAGAGGAGGATAATACGTTATAAAACGTAAAAGAAAGGAAATCCCCCTCCTTGGTGTCATATCACCATCCACAAGTGAGTGAAGATAATAGGGGAAGTATAACAGTTCTAAAATTTTCCCAGTTTTAAGTTAGAAATATTTGAATAACATCTCTTTTTAACCCCGTACTCGTTGTAGTTCAAATAAAATGACGAATGACAAATTTTTGAATAATCGTAAATTTTCTCTTCGTATATAATTTTAGATTTTAATTTGTCAAAAAATTTTCTTGCTTTTTTGTTTGTTAACCTGATTGTCGAAATATTATTATTTTCGTCAATTCTTGTTAACTGAACTACATAATGCCCGCATATCGGACATTGCGTTAAAACATCCAATTCACAAAGCACAAAATCTCCTGCAGGAACAAGCATAAAAGTTCTTGTTTTATGCAAACTCCCGCAGCAATGAAGATATCCCATAAAATAAACTCCCTCTCCTTTGCGAGATTCGGCAAACAACCTTACCATCTTTGGGTGTGAGTCTTAACCGATTACATAACAAGTATAGCCGTTTTGAGAAAAAATAAAAGTCCGTATTTTTACGTATGTAAAAATACGGACTTGACAACTCGTAAAAACTTACTCTCATTTGTAACTAACTTGCATTTTTTTTTACTGGGAATAAAATAATTGTATGGGGAAAATTTTATTAATTTCAGAAAATAACCACATTTATTCACATTACAAAAATCTTTTTGAAGCATGTGAATATACTTTTTATTCGTGTGCAGATACAATTACAATAAATAATTTGATTGAAGTTGAACCTGTCGACATCATAATCATTGACAATTCAATAACCTCAATTAATGCTGTAATGACAGTCAAAAAGATTAAAAATAAAATAGAAAACGTTCAGATATTATTACTCGTTGACGACAACTCCTGTAACCCCGAACTTGCAAAACTTTGCAACGGATTTATTTCAAAAAGTTTTTCAAGCGAAATGATAATTTCAACTGTAAATTCGCACATGAAAAACAAGGATAAATCAGACACTCTTACCGAAAAAAACAGAGAGCTTGCGGACAGTTTGTACAAATTGAATGTCTTATACAATACAAGTTCACAGTTTGCAGGAACGCTTGATGTTAAAAAACTTATAAACTATATGCTTGAAGGTCTTGATAAATCACTGAGTTATGACCTGACCTGCACGGTTTCTTTCGGATTTGAAAACGAACCTGTACTGATTATAAATTCACTGTATGATATTTCGGAAGAGTTAATAAACGCACTCAAAGTTCGTGCAATTTTAAACTACAAATCTCTGTTTAACGATAACAATATTCCGTTTGAAATTGATGATAAGAACTTGAAAATCGTTAAATACATAAAAAATCCGACAAGCAAATTTACATTTTCAATTTTTGAATACGATAACATGTTCGCTCCGATAGATTTAGGGGATAATTTCTTCGGATGTATAGAAATTTTTAAAGAAAAACCATTCACAACAGACGATGCAAACTATTTCCAAACAATAGTTCAACAGGTTTCACTACCGCTAAAAAGTGCAGGTTTGTACAATGAAATTATCACCAAAAACGAAAAATTAGAAAAACTTGAACGTATAAAATCTGATTTTATTTCGATTGTATCGCACGAATTGAGAACCCCGCTAACACCTGTTAAAAACGCCCTGAGCATCTTATCAAGCGGAAGATGCGGAGAATTGACAGAAAATGCGGTTAAATTTGTAAACATGGCAAAACGAAATGTTGAAAACCTTACAAACATAATCAACGACATTCTTGATATAAACAAAATCGAAGCAGGCAAAATGGATTTCAAATACAAATTGATGAACATCCATACCGTTATTGAAAATGTTCGTGCAAATTTTGACTGTGTTGCAAAAGAACATAATATAGTGTTATCAACGCAAGAAGAAGAAAAACTGCCTGAAATCTATGCAGATTCGCAGCGTCTGGGGCAGGTTCTTACAAACCTTGTATCAAATGCGATAAAATTCACCCCGAACGGCAAAAACATCACCATAAAATCAGAAATCAAAAACTCAAATGACATTATCAAAAATCCGTACTTTAAAGAAGAACTGGATAAACTCAACGGAAATTACGTTGTCGTAAGCGTTGTTGATGAAGGTATCGGGATTAAAGAAGAAGATTTATTAAAAGCGTTTGACAAATTTACTCAAATTGAAAGTTCTTTATATAGAAAAGTCGGCGGAACAGGATTAGGTTTACCTATTGCAAAACAGTTAATTGAAGCACATAACGGCAAAATCTGGTGCGACAGTGAAGAAAATAAAGGTTCAAGTTTCCATTTTGCAATTCCTGTAAGTTCTGAGGCGGTTTCAGGGCAAACAGTACAAAAAGAACTTTTGTAATATAATAAAATTATGGAAACAAATAAGAGAAAAATAAGCATACTCGGCTCGACCGGTTCTATCGGAACTCAAGCACTTGAAGTTATTGAAAAGTTAGATGATAAATTTGAAATTATCGCCTTAACAGGCGGAAACAACGTTGACCTGTTAGAACAACAGGCTAAAAAATTCAAACCGAAATACATTTGTGTAGGTGAAAATGCCCCGCGTAAACCTGAAATTTCAGGAGTTAAAGTTTTATGCGGAAATGAAGGTTTAGAAGAAATTTGTTCAAACACCGAAAACGATATTATACTTGTTGCAGTATCGGGTAAAATCGGGCTAAGACCAACACTTAAAGCCATTGAGAATAAAATAGCAATAGCACTGGCAAATAAAGAAACGCTTGTTATGGCTGGCGATATCGTAATGCAAAAAGCAAAAGAAAACGGAGTTAAAATCGTACCCGTCGATAGCGAACATTGTGCAATTCATCAATGTATAAAAGATATTTCACAAGTTGATAAACTTATAATTACCGCAAGCGGAGGTCCTTTCCTTCGCAAAAGCGTTGAAGAAATGAAATCGGCAACAGTGGCAGAAGCACTTGCTCACCCTCGCTGGAATATGGGACGTAAGATTACTGTTGATTCTGCAACGCTTATGAATAAAGGTTTAGAGGTCATTGAAGCTCACCATTTATTCAATATGGATTATAATAATATTGATGTTGTTGTTCACCCGCAAAGTATCGTCCATTCTGCGATTGAATATAAAGACGGCAGCGTGATTGCTCAGTTAGGACTGCCTAGCATGCATATTCCTATTCAATACGCAATCACTTACCCAGAGCGGTTTGAAGGGATTAAATCAAAGAGTTTCAGTTTTGCAGATATCGCAAGACTTGATTTTGAAAAACCTGACTTTGGAAAATTCCCTTCACTAAAAATGGCGTACGCTACAGGAAAAATCGGTGGAAGTGCAACGGTTTGTCTAAATTCTGCAAATGAAGAGGCTGTTTTTGCGTTTCTAAACGGTAAAATTCGCTTATACGACATTTATTCGATTGTTGAAACAATGTTAGAACAGCATTCCGCTGTGAAAAGCCCGAATATTGATGAAATTTTTGCAATTGATAAAGAAATCAGACTAAAAACCCAAGAATTGATACAAAAAATTACGCAAACAAGTTTAAAATAATAACAATTCCTTGAAGTAAAAGTATAATAAGACGAAGGAAAGACCAGATAACAGAAAGTACGGTCAAGCCTATCGGAATTATTGCAAGGATAAATTCAAAAAACAGCAGCACAATTGCTCCGCACAATTCGCTATGGCATTTTGATTTAATAAAATCAGGTAAAACCTCTTCTTTGAGGTACTTTTCAACATATTCATCACGGCATGCTACTGTTTTTGTCGGGTAAGACTTACAAAGGGCGGACTTTAGTTTGAAATAAACCTCTTCCCCACTTAAACTTGCGTATTTTAACTTGAAAAAATATTTCTCAGGGCAGTTGTTATACAAAAATTTTATAACTTTTCGCCTGTCGTCACAAACTACGGTTTTTATTGCATCGACTGCAAAACTTTCCAAAACCACGGCCGATTTTTTATGAGGTTTGCAGATTTGGATTTCGTTTTCCGTAAAGTTTACAAATTTTTTATTGTCAAAATAAAATTTCAAAAACACAATAACTTCAAAAACGAACATAACTGACAGAAAAATTTTATCCCAGTGCCTTAAGCCAATATAGTAGATTAAAAACGCCACACAGCCTGCCGCAAACACCTGAATAAAAAACACATGCAACTGCACAGTAACAATATTACGTTTTAATTCAATGGAATTTTTGTTCATTATAAATTTATAATAGTGTACAAAACGAAAAATCAAATCAATTATTAATAGGATTTTAATATTATTGTTAAAA